>NZ_JBEOPO010000043.1:0-40323 GCF_040310145.1 Shewanella sp. S1-49-MNA-CIBAN-0167
CTAACAGATTGTTAAATTTGGCAATAATTCACACGCCAATACATTCTTACTGAGCCAAGTGCATAGGCATGTAAGATTATGATCAATGAAGTTTGCCCCAAAGAGCATCTGTGTAATAACAATGAATATTTCCGAGTTAGGGTAAATTAGCTAAGATTTAGCTGCAGATTACTTTTGCTGCCAATATTATTGACTTAATACTGTGATCGACTGCGATGTAACGGCCAGAAAATAGTCGAAGTATTGACTTAACTATATAGTCAACTACAATAAACACAAACGTAATGATAGGTATTAGCGAATGGGCCGTAAAAGCGATGGCAGAGAACGCCTGCTACAGGCAATATCCGATCTGATGTGGGAGAGCAGTTATGGCACTCTCACGATTGATGTTATTTGTGAGCGCGCCGGCGTGAAGAAGGGCAGTTTCTACTATTTTTTCACCTCTAAGTCCGACCTTGCCGCCGAGTCGATCCGCGAGGGATGGGAGGCAAAGAAACCGAAAATGAATACCTTATTTTCGGCGACTCGACCGCCTTTAGAGCGACTGAAAGCTTATTTTGACGATATACGACAAACACAGTTTGAGGCGCTCGAGAAACACGGTCGTGTCCTTGGTTGTCCCAATTTTAGTGTGGGTGCTGAGATCAGCGGTACCGCGCCTGAACTGGATAAGAAGTTACAGCATACGTTTAGCGATTTGCTCAAATACATTGAATCTGCCATTCGTGATGCCCAGTCTGAGGGGACGATTAACGTCGCCGATCCAGCGATGAGCGCCCGTTGCGTACTCGGTTTTTTTGAAGGGGTGTTGACCCATGCCCAAGTCCGCAATGATCCGACTTTATTAGATGATATTTGGCCAGGAACCCTGCAAATGCTGGGTATTGCGCCGGATGCCGCTTAGAGTGTGATTATTTTTTCGGTTACTAGTTGACCATCTGGCTACTTTTATTGAAACAAGGTTTCAAAGCATTATCATCTAGGAACTGCAGCTGATTATTTGTCAATTTGGGTTTATTGTCTTTGTTCGCGGGGCGGGCAGCTTCGACGCTAATCGTTAACCGAGACACTAGTATATTTGCCTTGTTCTTGGCCGATCTATTGCTGTTATCACGCCAGTGCTATTTGGTTGATACCGATAACATACACAGTTAGGGTTTACGAAAAGCGCCAGTATGAGTTAGCAAACCTATGGTCAAGCAGCGCAAACTTTTTTAATAACAACAAGACTATTGGCAGGCAGTGATAATGAGTAGGACGTGAAAGCTAATTGGGTCTTGATAAAGCTGAATTTCAACGGCAAGCGTTGTGAACTCGACGTGATAGATCGCCCCCTATACTCTGAGCCAGGCCTTTTACTCTGAACCCTAGTATTTACTCTGAGCCTGGTCTTTACTCTGGACCCTAGCCTTTTATTCCAATCCTTAGCATTTACTCTGAGCCTGGTTTTTACTCTGGACCCTGGCCTTTTATTCTAATCCCTAGTCTTTACTCTGAACCCTAGCCTTTTATTCTAATCCCTAGTCTTTACTCTGAACCCTGGCCTTTTATTCTAATCCCTAGCAGTGTGTGGATTTTATCGGTGCCAAATTGGAAAGTCTATTACTAGTATGTTAGTATAGCTAAACAGTCAACTATGATTAGTGTTATTTAACGTAAAGCACCAATAGCGCTTTCAATTCAGCGCTTTCGATAATCTAGAAGCTGCGGCAGAAGAGGGCGGCAAGTAAGATACTTATCCACTCTCGTGCACTCTACGTGATAAAAAATCGCTCACACCGCAGTCCAAGACTTAATATCAGGTCTAACATATTCAAGTTGAATTTATACAAACGATTGACCTAGTTTTATAGTTGACTATCTAGTAAAGTATTAGCAAGAGAATAACGTGAAAATAGGAAGCAAGTGAATACCAGCAGCGTGTTGTATGCCATCCAAGTCATTGCCATCGAGCGGAACTATGGTTACGGACGTTCTGCCGATGACCTTAGTGAACGAGCCGTTATGTATGGTCGAGGCCACAAGCTTTAGCAGCAAACGTGCAGCAGCAAACGTGCCACTCATACCAAAGCGCTGTTTGCGCTTGGCCATTTATATTTTGACAGCGTGATGGACCTGACGGCCAAACCGCTTCCAATCGACAACACTCGACATCACTCGTCATCACCGCCTCGTTAGCAGGGCATGGCCGAAGAAGATGCAGTCGCTAATTAAAGCAACGCATCAGGTCTAGCCCCATATTTGAACGCTAGGCGCAAAAACATTGATGTACGCCTGCACAGACGTACACCTGTACATTGAAACAGAAGGAAATTTAGAGAATGAAAAATTTTGACTTTCACAACCCGACAAAAATTCTTTTTGGTAAAGGCCGCATTGCGGACCTGAACGATCATGTCCCAGCAGACGCAAAAGTGTTGATTATCTATGGCGGCGGCAGCGCGGAACGAACCGGCGTCCTAGGGCAAGTCCGTGCAGCACTTTGTGATCGCACATTCATTGAGTTTGGCGGTATAGAGCCGAACCCGCGTTATGCCACTACGCTTAATGCTGTCCAAGCGATCAAGGATAACGACATCACTTTCCTACTTGCCGTTGGCGGCGGGTCTGTTATCGATGCGACCAAATTTATTGCAATGGCGGCGTTGTATGAAGGCGACCCTTGGGAGATCCTTACTTCCGGCAGCTCGAAGGTGACGGCAGCGATGCCATTAGGATCTGTGCTGACGCTACCTGCGACAGGTTCAGAGATGAACAATGGCGGTGTGATCACCAACCCTGAGAAGATAGCGAAGCTTCCTTTTAGAAGCCCACATTGCTACCCCGTCTTTTCTGTGCTCGATCCTGAGCTTACTTATACGCTGCCTGCTCGTCAGATTGCCAACGGTGCGGCCGATGCCTTTGTACACATTGTCGAACAGTATCTTACTTACCCAAGTGCCTCACACGTTCAGGACGGTTTTGCCGAATCCCTACTGCGCACGCTGATCGATCTTGGCCCTAAATCGCTTGAGACACCTGAAGATTACGACATCCGCGCCAGTCTGATGTGGACAGCAACGCTGGCCCTGAACGGATTAATTGGTGCCGGTGTGCCGCAAGATTGGGCTACTCACATGATTGGACATGAGATCACTGCGCTCAATGATACCGACCACGCGCGCACCCTTGCGGTTGTGCTGCCGTCTCTGTTGAGCGATCAGCGCGGCCACAAATACGAAAAGTTGTTGCAATATGCCACTAATGTCTGGGGTATCAATGAGGGATCCGATGACCAGCGGATTGATGCTGCAATCGACGCAACGCGAGCGTTCTTCGAGAAACTCGGGATCAAGACTCGGTTGAGTGACTATGGCATTGCCGCAGCCGAAATCGAGCTTATCGTTACGGCCTTGCAGGAACATGGTATGACCGCCCTTGGCGAACACAATGACATCACCCCTAGCGATGTACGTCGTATTCTTGAGGCGTCACTTTAGAGGACAATGAAGTTGAAACAGACAAAGATAACGAATCGGCAATGGGGTTTGGCCGAACGTTTTAAGGGTGAACTCACTAAAGACACGTTGACCTTGATTGAGGCCGCGATCCCTGCGGCTGGCGACAATCAGATGTTACTGCGAACGGAATATCTTTCGCTCAACCCTTATATGCGAGATCGAATGAGTGATACGCCATCCCATGCCGTCCCAGTAGAGATCGGTGAGGTGATGGTAGGCGGCACGGTTGCGCAGGTCGTCAATTCAAATATCGATGGCTTTGCACCGGGCGACTACGTGCTCAGTTTCAATGGTTGGCAGGACTATGCCCTGTCGGATGGCACCGGGCTGACTAACCTCGGTAAATCTCCCTTGCATCCTTCTTGGACGCTGGGCATTTTGGGAATGGCAGGCTTTACGGCTTGGGCTGGCGAGACTATCGCCGTGACGGCTGCGATCGGTCCGGTCGGCGCCACTGCTGCCCAGATCGGCAAGCTGTTGGGTTGCCGTGTTGTTGGCACTGCGGACGGCGCTGAAAAATGCGCCTATGCGGTGGACGTGCTGGGCTTCACCGCCTGCATCGACCACAAGGCACCTGACTTTGCCGACCAGCTTGCCAAGGCTATCCCTGACGGCATCGATGTGTATTTCGATAATCTCGGTGGCAAGATCCTTGATGTGGTTACCCCACTGTTGAATCCAAATGCACAGATCCCGCCCAGCAAACTGGTGTCGCAATACAACGCCAGTAACATGCCTGCGGGACCGGAGCGGATGAACTGGCTGATCGGTCAGATGCTGCGCAAGAAGATCAAGGTGCACGGGTACATTATTTTTGACGATTTTGGTCATATCTATCCAGACTTCGCCAAGGAAATGAACGGTTGGGTTGAAAGCGGCAAAATAAAATACCGAGAAAGGATAATTGAGGGGCTGGAAAATGCCTCCCAGGCATTCATCGATCTTGTTAAAGGTGAAAACATCGGCAAGCGCGTGATCCACGTTGGCCAAACTTGAAAGGATAATACATGAAAATCTTGATGGTACTGACCTCGACCCAGAACCAGAACCAGAAAGGGTAGCAGGCACTAGCCTTTGCAATACAGGACAGGGGGCCGGTTTTGAAACATCTGTCCCCCCGTTAACACATACCCAAGAAAGGTAACTATTATGACTTATGAAACACGTAACCCCTACACGGGCGATCTTCTGGAAACATTCCCAGACGCAACCGACTCTGAGGTTAACCAAGCGATTGAAAAAGCGCACACTGCTTTTTTATCGTGGAAGGAAAGCGAGTTTGTTGAGCGCGCACGCGTGATGCACGCTGCGGCTAAAATATTACGCCGTGACGTTGATTATTTCGCCAATCTGCTCACTGTTGAGATGGGCAAACTTGTGCCCGAAGCTAAAGCCGAAGTTGCGCTGTCGGCGGATATCTTCGACTACTATGCAGAGAATGCACAGACGCTGTTGGCACCTCAAAAGCTGCCAGTGGCTGAAGGAGAAGCGGTAATTTACGCTGAACCGCTGGGCGTATTATTGGCGATAGAACCATGGAATTTCCCGTTCTATCAGGTGGTCCGCATTGCCGCACCACAAATGTCGGCAGGTAATACCCTGTTGCTCAAGCATGCGTCTAATGTTCCGCAGGCTGCTGCCGCGTTCGAAAAATTGATGCTGGACGCTGGTCTGCCTGAGGGTGTGTTTAAGAATCTTTATGCCACACGGTCGCAACTCGAAACCATTATCAATGATCCGCGCGTCCATGGCGTGGCATTGACTGGGTCGGAAGGCGCCGGTGCAGTCGTTGCCGCGCAGGCAGGCAAAGCGTTGAAGAAATCGACACTTGAACTTGGCGGTGCAGATGCATTCGTGGTTCTCGCCGATGCTGAGATGGAAAAAACCATTGACTGGGCGGTCTTAGGGCGGCACTGGAATGGTGGCCAGGTTTGTGTGTCCTCTAAGCGGATGATCATTGTTGATGACGTCTATGATACGTTTCTTGAAGGCTATATCGCCGGTGTTGCGAAACTCAAAGCGGGTGATCCGTTCGAACCAACCACCACCTTGGCGCCACTTTCTTCCAAGGCGGCCGCAGAAGAAATTAAGGACAAGATACGCCAGGCGGTTGCTTTTGGTGCTACGGCAACGGAAGTAGGGCCAATCGTTCCCAATTCAGGCAATTTCGTTCAGCCGACCATTCTGACTGATATTTCACAAGACAACCCTGCGCGCTATTGGGAATTCTTCGGTCCGGTCTCTATGTTGTTTCGTGCCAAGGATGAAGATGATGCAGTGCAGATTGCAAATGATTCACCGTTTGGTCTGGGCGGGTCTGTTTTTACCGCCAATCCAAAGCATGGCGCAGAAGTGGCTAAGCGTATAACCACGGGTATGGTGTTCGTCAATCACCCTACCATGGCCAAGGCGGACTTGCCCTTCGGTGGCGTTAAACGTTCAGGCTATGGCCGTGAACTTGTGGGTCTGGGCATCAAGGAGTTTGTTAACCATAAACTCATTGCCGTGGTTGATATAGACGCCCCGTTCTAGTCAATCGCTTCTAGGTTCTTGGCTGCTTGGCTGCTAGGGCTATACAATCAACAGCCTAGAACGCTGCGCTGCTAGGACGCTACGCGGCTAGATGCTATAAAATCTTAGCAGCGAAGCTGTTCTTAGCAGGACGTAGTCCGCCCTAGAAGCGAAGCGCACTATCCGCGTAGCGGCCTAGGATCTTAGCAGGACGAAGTCCGCTCTAGCAGCGTAGCGACACTAGCAGGACGTAGTCCGTCCTAGCATTTAGATGAGCGATGACAAGCCAAGAGCGCTGCATTATCGCTTGTTCTCTCTCAATATCGCTTGTCACCTCTGTCACCATCATAGGGTTTGAAAACACTATGTTTTTCAATGTCTAGCTTGTAAAAAACTCTTTTGTCGTTCACAGTTAATGTTCATGACTCTTAACAACTAATAAACATGACTAGACTATCAAGTTATAAAAATGCGTTTAAATTGGGTATTGGAGTATTTGCTTCTGGCTTAGTCATTAGTTTTGTTACAGCCCTAAGTGTTAATCATCAAAATAAAACCATCATTACTAGCTCTCTTGAAGCGGTGATTGAGCAAGTTGCCAATAATATTGTTGATCGTATCGTACTATATCAATATGGTTTACGAGGTGCTCGAGGGATTATTTATACGGTTGGTGAAGATAATATTTCACGTGAATTCTTTAAAAAATATAGCTTAACACGTGATTTTAAAAGTGAATTCCCCGGTGCTCGAGGGTTTGGTTATATCCGGAGAGTGCCTGCAGCCGATGAAGCGAATTTTGTTGCCAGAGCTAAAATTGATGATTGGCCAAAGTATAGTGTCCGTCAGCTTAGCCCTCATGATGATGAACGATATTTGATTGACTATATCGAACCCGTTGAGCGTAATCTTGCCGCCGTCGGTTTAGATATTGCCTCTGAGGAAAACCGTAAAAATGCCGCCCAACAAGCATATTTAACCGGGGAAGTACGCTTAACGGGGCCGATCACGTTAGTCCAGGCGACAGGTCATCCGTTGCAAGCTTTTTTAATTTTAATGCCCATTTACCGTACCGGTTTTACGCCACCGACCCCTGAGTTACGGGCGGCAGAAGCTTTTGGTTGGAGTTATGCACCATTAGTAGCTAATGAAGTTTTTGAGAAGATCAATTTATCCCGCCAGACGACCAAGTTATTGATTAATGATGTGACCGATACTCAAAACAGTGTCATGTTTTATGAAACCCATGTTGGTGATGCCAATCCGTTATCGTCTTTTTCTGCTGCATTAGATCGCGATATATTTGGGCGTAAATGGAGCATTTCATTAGTGGCTTATCCCGAATTTGTTAGTGGTTTACATTTAGCATCACCTAATATTGTTTTTAGTTATGGCTTAATTGTCAGTGTATTACTGGCTGGGTTGCTTAGTTTTTACGGCTATACTTTAGGGCGTAAGCAGCTAATTTTAAAGGATAATGAAAGGCGTGCTAATATTCTAGAACATTCGCTCGATGCGATTATAAGTTTCGATTGTGATGGTATCATCACCAGTTGGAATGATGGTGCGGTATCTATTTTTGGTTATGAAAAACATGAGGTGATTGGTTTCAAGAAAACCACGGTTATTGTACCTAAAGAGGGCTATGATGCAGAAGCTGAAGAGTTTAATCAGGTGCTTCACGGTAAATCATTGTTAAATTTTGTCTGCGAGCATAAACGAAAAGACAATGTATTACTGTCAACCTCGATGACGTCACTGGCTATTTATAATGAGTTCGGCAAAATCATCGGAGTCAGCCAGACTATTCGAGATATCACAGTACAACAGAATGCGGAAAAGCAAATTTTAAGCATTAATGCCAGTCTTGAGCGTAAAGTCACCGAACGGACTCACGCGTTACAACACGCTCTGTCAGAAAATAAAACCTTACTTGATAATATTAATCAGCAGCTACTTTATTCTGAGACGGATAAAAATGGCGTTATTTTGGCGGTAAATGATTATTTCTGCCAAACATCTGGATTTACTCGCGAACAAATGATTGGTCAGAAACATTCTATTGTAAAGTCGAATGAACATGATGATACGTTTTGGAAAAACATGTGGCAAACCATTAACGCTGGCCAGACTTGGCATGATGAAATTTGTAACCGCGATCGCCAGGGTAATGTTAAATGGCTTGATACGGTGATTGCGCCAGTTATGGATGAGAACGGTAATCTTGATCGCTGCATTGCTCTGAGGATTGATATTACTGAACGTAAAAATGCCCAGCTTGAAAAGAATAAACTCGCTTCTTTACTCACTAATGTGCTTGCAGCAGCAACAGAAATTGCCATTATTTCAACTAATAATGGCGGTATTATTAACATTTTCAATCGTGGTGCAGAGTTGTTGCTCGGGTATAATGCCAAAGAGGTTGTCGGTAAACAAAGCCCTGCGATATTACATCTTGCTGCTGAAGTTCAGCAACGCAGTATAGAGTTAAGCGAAGAGTTTGGTGAAGAGGTTAGCGCTTTTGATGTGTTTGTGTATAAACCAAGAACTCAAGGGCCTGAAACGCGGACTTGGACCTATATTCGTAAAGATTTGTCTCAGTGCCAAGTATCGTTGTCGGTTTCGGCTATGCGTGATCAAAGCGGAGAGATTATTGGCTATTTAGGCGTTGCAGTGAACATTGATACGATGCTTAAGCAACAAGAAGAGTTGGTGTCTGCCAGTAATCAACTGATTAAAGCGGCTGAGGTAGCAGAGTTGGGTATTTGGAATTTAGAGTTAGATACTAATATCTTGCAGTGGAATAATCGTATGTTTGCAATGTACGATTATCCATTATCACTTAAGGAAGAGGCGTTAAGTTACCAGCATTGGCAACAACGAATTCATCCTGATGATTTTGATATGGCTGAACTTGCTTTACAGCAAACCATTGACTCAAATAAACCTTATGAGCCGACATTTAGAATTATTACCCGTTCGAATCAAATTCGCTATATACAGGCGGGAGGCCAAATTAGTTACGACAAATCAGGTAAGCCGTTGCGCGTGATTGGGATTAACCGTGATATTACTGATCAACGTGAATTAGAGCAAACCTTGCGTTTAGCCAAGCAAGCCGCAGATGCGGCCAGTGCCGCAAAATCAGCTTTCTTAGCCAATATGAGCCATGAAATTCGTACCCCGATGAATGCCGTGTTAGGCATGCTACAGCTTATTCAACATTCTGATATGAGTCGCCAACAAGTTGATTATGTCACTAAAGCAGAGATTGCTGCGAAGTCATTATTGGGACTATTAAATGATATTTTAGACTTTTCCAAAATTAATGCCGGTAAGTTAGAACTTTATTTGCACTCGTTTCAACTCGAAACCTTAATGCGTGAATTAGCGGTGATATTGGCGACCAATGGACACAATAAAAATGTAGAAGTTATTTTTGATTTAGACCCTGCCATTCCGTACTTGATTGAAGGTGATGAGCTTCGTTTACGCCAAGTGCTGTTAAATCTTGCCGGTAATGCGATTAAATTTACGTCAGAAGGTCACGTGATTGTCAGTGTGCACTGCAATAAATTTGATGCAAACCAAGTGAATTTAATCATTTCTATCACAGACACTGGTATCGGAATTACTCCGGAACAAAGGGATAAGATTTTTCAAGGTTTTGTTCAAGCAGAATCATCAACCTCAAGACGATTTGGCGGTACGGGGTTGGGATTAGCGATTACTAAACGCCTAGTGGAGTTAATGGGCGGTAAATTAGCCCTAACGAGTCATATTGGCGAGGGAAGTCGATTTTGGTTTGATTTGACGTTTAATATTGTTGAAGTAAACAACCACGATTTTGATATCGATTTGCAGGGTAAGAATATTCTGCTTGTTGATGACAGTAAGATGAGTCGTAAAATTTTATCAAAAACCTTAATGGCCCATGGCGCTTATGTTAATGAAGCGCATAACAGTAAACAAGCTATCAATCTTATTGAGCAAAGCGTAAATGCCACTAACCATTATGATGTCATTATTATGGATTGGCGCATGCCAGATAAGAATGGCTTAGACACTGCCAATCATATTCACACGATGTTTGCTGCCGGTAAAGCTCCTGCCATTATTATGTTGACGGCTTATGGCGCTGAGGTGATAGAACAAACCAAGCTATATCATCAACAGCCGTTTGTGAGTTTGTTGGTTAAGCCAGTAACGGCCAATTTAATGCTTGAGACGGTTTACCAAGCCATTAATGGTGTAGACCGACCTATACAATCTAAAAAAATAACCCATGTGGCATTAAAAGGTGTCAGGGTATTAGTGGTTGAAGATAACCAGCTTAACCGTCAAGTTATTGATGAATTATTGCGACTACAAGGTGCGATTGTGACATTGGCTAAAGGCGGTATTGAGGGCGTAGAGTGGGTTACTAAGTCGAATAATCAATTTGATATTGTGATCATGGACATGCAGATGCCCGATATGGATGGGCTAGAGGCTACTCGTCTTATTCGTGCTGATGGCCGATTTAATGATTTATCTATTTTAGCTATGACGGCCAACGCATCTCTTGCCGATAAAGTATTATGCCTTGAGGCGGGTATGAATGATCATATTGGTAAGCCGATAGATATGACGAGTTTATTACCTTGTATGCTTAACCTGTTGAACCAAGAAAACAACGCTTACTATCATCTGCCGGTCAATAATCTGCATATTAGGTCACCTGAAGTGTTTAACGAGGGCGACGATGATCTGATTATAGAAAATCCCGACTCTATTTTACGTCGTTTTGGTGGTGAGCGTGGGTTTGTTATTGATGTGAAACATCTTTTTGCATCAGAAATGTCAGATCAATTACGGTCGCTTACTCAAGCGTTTGCACAACATGATGACAATCTTATCGGTAGTATTGCCCATACTATTAAAGGTACCTCGAGCAATATTGGTGCTAAGCGACTGGCCGCTTTTGCCGCTTCGCTGGAGCAAAATATAAACAATGCCGTTAATGTTGATTCAGTTGATTATCTGAGCCAAATGCACGACCTGATTAATGATAGTTTGCAGATGTTAGATACTTTATTTCCAGACGAAAGTGCGGTATTAAGGCCCTGCACCCTAGCTGATAAAGCAGTATTGCCGATACAATCTATCGGATCGGATAAAGTCGATCGATTAATGGAATTATTGCTTGAGCAAAATTTAGATGCCATTGAGTACCTTGAGCGCCTGTTAAACAAAGTGGTGCCAGATAAGCTGTGGTTAAGATTAAAAAACCAAGTGAGCCAACTAGAGTTTCTGGATGCTATCGATACATTAAAATCGATAATTAAGGAGTAATGCGTGTTCATAGATGAGTATATTTCTGGGGTAGAGCCCGTTAGAGGTAAAATACTGTTAGTTGATGATCAGGTTGTCAATATCAAAATATTGCATCAACTCTTGCAAGCTGATTATGACATTTATATGGCTCGCGATGGTCACCAAGCCATTGATATGTGCAATAAAGTTAAACCAGACATTGTGTTGTTAGATATTGAAATGCCGATGATCAATGGATTTGATGTGTGTGCGCATTTAAAAAAAGATCCCGAGACTAAAGATGTTGCGGTTATTTTTGTGACAGCTCATTTTGATGAAGATAAAGAGGCTAGGGGATTTCAATTAGGGGCGGTTGATTTTATTCATAAACCGATTAATCCTGTTATTACTAAAGCGCGGATTAAAAATCAAATTCTATTGAAATTAAATACTGATTTATTGCGTTCTATTGCCTTGTTAGATGGATTAACCGGTGTTGCTAATCGACTTAAGTTTGAGCAAGTACTGTCGGTAAGCTGGTTACAATGTGCGCGTGAGAAACAGCCCTTAAGTATTATTTTATTGGATATCGATTTTTTTAAGCACTTTAATGATACCTATGGCCACACCGAAGGCGATGCTTGCTTACGCGCTGTTGCACAGAAGATACAAGACACTGTCAATCGGCCTTATGACTTGGTCGCGCGTTTTGGTGGCGAAGAGTTTATCTGTGTGTTACCGAATACCGATTTAACTGGGGGGACCTATGTCGCTCAGCAAATTGTTGACAGTATTGTGTCACTTAACATTGTTCATGCTAATTCCGATGTATCAGGTTTTGTGACTATTAGTGCTGGGGTTTCTACCATGGTGCCAATGTATGATATGCCGAATAAAACCTTGATTGAAGCCGCTGATAAACAATTGTACTTAGCAAAAGAGCGTGGCAGAAATAGAGTGTTAGGTTGTCAAATAGAAGAGACTCTAGATGACAAGCCAAGAGCCTAGAACGCTATGGGGCTAGAGGCTATTAAATCTTAGCAAGAGCCTAGAGCGCTGGGCTGCTAGGACGCTACGCGGCTAGAGGCTATAAAATCAACAGCCTAGTCGCGCAGCGACTCAATCTTAGCAGCGAAGCTGTTCTTAGCAGGACGAAGTCCGTTCTAGCAGCGAAGCGTTCCTAGCAGGACGCAGTCCGCCCTAGAATAGGGTGTTAAAATTTATGGCGATAACCAAATGTATAAGCGATGTCAGCACTGTTATCCATGTTTAAAAAGTTCTCAACCATGGTGATCTCGAGTGCGCTACGATTGAAATAATAACGATAACCCAGTAAGGCTTCATTAGACGCTTCGGAGAAGTTTTCATCCCAGCTCACCATCCCATCATAGCGATGGTATTCAGCTAACCAGCCATGACGGCCTGTACGGTATTCATAACCCAGTCCCAGCATTAAGTAATGTGATTCATAGGCGTTTTGCGAGAGTGGGTATTTATTGTGCTGGAAACTTACACCTAGGGTTGAATTAACATGGTGATTGCCATTATGGAAGCCGTAATTAATTTGTACGCTTTGCTGAAAACTTTCATCGGCAAATGGGCCCGAATCGACATATTTGTAGTACAAGGTACCCCCAACGGAAATACCATGATGCTCATTTTGTAATAATTGATAACCTAAATATGCACTAAGAGCATTATTGAGGGTTTCGCCACTAAAATTATCAATATCGATAGCGTATTTTTCAGATCGGATTTGATTTTGGTGTTTAGCTTGCTGGTTACGACCATTTTGATCAAAACCAGCAGCATCGTGGAACCACATCGTTAATGAGTCTAGATGATTATCACCGCTAAACTGCCAAGTGTAATTGGCATCAAACAGTAAATCGTCTGTGATTTGCCATTTAAGGCCGCTGCGAATCGCATTTTGATAGTAGTCTGCTAATAGTTCGTCTGATTCTGACCAGATGCTGGCTGCATTAGCTGTGATGTACCATTCTTTTTGCCCTTGAGGCAACGAAAAGCCAGAGCGCAAAAGTGGACTGAGATTGATAGACTGCATTGGTGATTGTGCATATACCTGTAAAGGTCCGTAATCATCAAAACTCACCACTTGAGCATATGCAGGAAAGATAGACGAAATACTCAGTACAGATATCAATTTAAGGTGGGTCTTCATGGCTATTTCTCGTGTTAACGCTTCAGTTAATATCTGAATTTGGCTTAAAATCAGTATTTTATTAATTGAAAAGGTGAATTTTATTACTCATTTAAGCCCTTTCTTAGGTTGCTAACTGGTGAAGTTGTACCCATATATAATGGTATAAACCAGAATTTGAATGTCCAAACTGGAAACTGTGAATCTGACTTACCCATTGGTACTGGGTTAACCTCTTTAAACCATTAACCTATTTAACCTCAGGCTATTTTGGCAGCACCTTTTAAGCTTGAGCGACAATTTTTTGATGAAGAGTATTCCATTGTTCAGGGAATTTCCCCTCCAGCATGTATACAAATGCAATCAGCTCTGCGATCAATAAATACAGCTCTTTAGGCACTTCGTCACCTAATTCTAACAGTTGTAAAAACTCACTTAAGTGTGGATCTTGATGGATATGGATCCCCGCGTCTTTGGCGATTAATATCATCTCTTCGGCAACTAAATCCTTACCTGTAGCAGTAATTTTAGGAGCACTTTTACCATCAAAACTGAGTGCAACAGCTTGCTGGATTTTTTTGGGGTCATCTTTCATCATATTCTCTATTAGGCTCTAGTTTTGACTAAATAGTGATCGCCAGGTAATAAGGTTGCTGGAATTTGGGCCAACTGAGTAGTGAGTTTACCGGGGGTAAAACCTATTTGAGTGATTTTATCTGATAATGCTTGGTTAAAGCTTTCTACTTTCGCCAGTAGCATTTGGTTATTGCCTTTAAATTGAATATCCAGCACTTCAGCTTGTTTATGCGCACAAATCAATAATGACCCTTGAGCTAAGTTAAATTTGAGTTGCAGTTTCCATCCTGCTTTTTTATCTTTGTCTGGATCATTTTCTTGTTCAAACTTACCTTCAAATTGCTCATCGCGTTGGTTAATTGAGTAGGGCAGGGCAAAGTACCATGTCATGGGCTGATTGGGATCGGTGCTTGCCTGTTGGTAAAGTGCAATACTACTTGCTAATTGTGCCATTGAGTCTGCGCCACCTAGCTTGTCTAATGCCGCTAATAATCCTGAATTAGCGCTGAGTTTACTCAAGGTCCGTTGTTGCAATTGCGCAAAGTGGGCCTGAAGTTTTTCGCTGATCCCCGCCCCTGTTGATTTTGATTTCACCCCTAATAGTAATTGGAATAGGGTTGTGATGGCACTACCAGAAAAGAGTGGTGAGGGGTGTGAGCTCCCTGAATGACTCAGCGAGGTGTGGGCGAGGTTTAGCGCCGCTAAACTGTGCAGTTCACTGCTGAGTAATGCCGGATCGCTTAATGCACTTAATGGGTGAGGGCTTATTTGAGGTAAGTGTTTAAACAGTTCGCTGGCGAGATTATGAGGAATTTGTTGAGCTAGCTGCTGTTTTATTGGCATCGCACCTGCTTTTGATAAGGCTTTATTCAATACTTCTATTGGTGCTGGATCGCTACTTAACGTGTTGGGTAGCTCATTTTTCGCGCTATTTAGGATGGCGGGTGCGGTGCTAGATTTGGTTGTGTGCTGTTGCGCTAATAATGTTATCGGTAGCGTGACATGTTGTGCCGTGTTGGAAGTGGTGTTGGCTAGATTAGCTTGCTGTACCGTATTGGCGGTAGTGGTGTTGGGTAGATTAGCCTGCGGTGCCATGTTGCTAGTGTTTTTGGTTAGACTCGCTTGCTGTGCCGATAGTGTGGATTGGGTTTGTTGCTGTGTTACCGATGCCGCGGTTAATCCATAGGGAACTTTTTGTTGGCTATCATTTCCTTTAATCGCATTATCAATTTTTGGCAATGGTGTAGATTCTAGTTTTTTTAGAAACTGGCTGAGGATTTGTGCCGGTTCATTTTTAGTGATGATGATGTTTGTCGCTTGAGGCGACATGGCTGCTTGCGGCGTTGTTGTGAGTTTAGTTAAATTTACGCTTACTTCTGCAATGACGGGTGTTAGAGCAAGTTGTAGTTGCTGCTGTTGCACCACGACTTTGGCTAAATATTGGCCAGGATGTAGGGCGGTATTTGGTGATAGTTTGATGCTTGTGCCACCGGCAAACGTTAGTTGATTTTGGTCTTGGTCTATTACGGCTGTAGGCAGTGGATAACCTTGAGGCCTTGTTGCTAACGTTGTAAGCTGTTGTGTTGAAACACCATTTTGTTTTGCTAGTTCCTCAAGCGCTTGTGGTAAGGCAAGCTGAATGGGTTGTGCTAAAAGCACTAATTGAGTCGCGACCGTTTGGGCTGGCGATGTGATGGTTGACCCCGCTGAAGCCGTCAGAGGTGTTGACGCAGGAACTGGGTTATTGATGACTTCGACTTTGCCCTGGGGCTGATTTACGCTGGACGCGGCGCGTGCCAAAAGTTTAGCTTGATCGCTTGCAATCACGACTTGGGCTGTTTGTTGTAATAATTTTTGCAGTTCAGCGGTTTTGTTTAGTTGATATTGTTGATTTTCAATGGTGATGCTGACTTGTGCGCTTGCTGGTGGTTGCAAAACCTTGACCGCGAGTAATACTGGGGCTAAATCTGATTTTGTGGAAGATGACGTTGATAAAACGGATTTTTCATTTGACGTTTGCACCGGCAAAGAAGCGCTATCAGTTTGAGTTTGTTTACGATCTGACAGCGGTTTCTGACTTGCATCAGCAGGTTTAAATGTGACGGTATTAACCGCTTTTTTGGGAAGCGTTGTTGGCACTGTCATATAAATCCTATCAAACGAATATGTTTATCTATCGAAATCAACCAAGATGTCAGTGAAGAATATCAACTTCATTTACAATTTTTTGATTGATATTGTCAAAAGGCGCACTATCCTTAGCCCCCTGTTACCATTATTGGGGCAACTCATATGGTTTGATTACCATGATAATGAACGATTGCTGGCAACAGATACGTATAAGCAAGGACTGACTGTTAAATATTGTAAGATATCAGCCTAACACTTGCTTGCTAAATTATATCGACTTGAACAAAAATTGCTTTAATAAAAAGACAGAAATGGCAGTTTGTTGAGTGAGACCTTTTGTTATTTTAAAGAGAGTTATATGAAGTATAAATGGATATTACTTCAGGTGATCGTTGCTGTTAGCATGCCTGTGTATGCCGAAGCCGAAGCACCTCAAGTTGACACATCAACACTCGCTGCGGTTGAGTTCAAATACAATGATCCTCTCGATCCATTTGAAGGGATTAACCGCACAATGTGGGATTTTAACTATCTGCTTTTAGACAGATATATTATCCGCCCAGTCGCTCATAGTTATAAAGATTATGTTCCAAGCCCAGTAAGAACAGGGGTCAATAATTTTGTTTATAACTTAGAAGAGCCTAGCTCTCTAGTGAATAATACCCTCCAAGGTAAGTGGAAGTGGGCAGCTAATGCTGGCGGGCGTTTTACGGTTAATACCACCATAGGCTTACTGGGTTTAGTGGATGTTGCTGACATGATGGGGATGCATCGCAAACAAGACGATTTCAACGAAGTGTTAGGTTATTATGGTACGCCAAATGGTCCTTATTTTATGGCGCCATTTTATGGCCCAATCGTGACAAGAGAAATCGCCTCTGATTGGGTGGATGGTCTATACTTTCCTTTATCGGAATTAACGATGTGGCAGTCAGTACTAAAATGGGGCTTAAAAGGTTTGGATGCCCGCTCTAAAGCCATTGATCAAGAAAGATTATTAGACAATGCTCTTGATCCTTATGCTTTTGTAAAAAATGCTTATTTACAGCATATGGATTACAAAGTTTTTGATGGTGATGTTCCATCAAGTCAAGCAGATGATGAGTTACTTGATGAGTATTTAGATGAACTTGAATAGTCGAGGCATACAGGCTCCTCGACAGTTATGTCTGCGGGGTGTTGTATGTCTGTGAGGTTGTTGTATGGCACTAACTGATGTCAAGATCCTCTTTGTTGAAGATGACCCGATATTTCGCCATGTCGTTGCTGATTTTTTGCAGCAGCAAGGTGCTCGGGTTCAACAAGCATGTGATGGAAATGAAGGCATAACCCTTTTTTCCCATGCTATCTTTGATATTGTTATTGCTGACTTAAGCATGCCAGGCCTTGATGGTTTGTCTATGCTTAAGCAAATGCAAGTTATTAATCCTGCTATACCCGCTATTGTTATTTCTGGTAATGATGTGATGTCTGATGTTGTAGATGCATTGCGCCTTGGTGCCAGTGACTATCTGACTAAACCTATTGCTGACTTATTCATTATTGAACAAGCAATCGTTCAAGCGATGCATTCAGCCGCTACGCCGATGAATGCATCAGGGCAATCGCATTTACAAGAAATGAATGAATTATCTTACCAAGAGCTCACTGATAATTTATACCTCCTTGAGCAAAATTCCCATGCTGCCAAAAGTGTTCAGCAGCAATTATTTCCTGCGTCGCATATTTATTATCCTAAAGCGGATATTAATTACAGTCTGTTTAAAAATAATGATGTTAGTGCTTACTTTATCGATTCGACTATGGTGGGCGATCATCACTTAGTGATGTATATGGCGCATTTTTCTCCTGAGGATAATAGTGCTGCTTTTGGCTGTGTATTATTGCGCAGCTTTATTAATCAAAAACTTAAGCTGTTTAGAAATGGGTTAAGTAATACCTTAATCGAGCCCAATAGTATGCTGTCTTATCTTAATGATCGTATGGTGAAATCTGGGTTGCATATTAGTACGGATATTATTTATGTGTGCATCGATTTGACTCGCTATTTATTATCAATAGGACAATCAGGTAAAGGATTAAGGTGTTATTTACGCAATGGTAATAACCTAATGCCTTTGGCATTGCCCGAATCCGAACCTCTTGGTAGTGCGCTTTGGAGTAAGCCGAGTATGCAAATTCGTACCTTATTACGGGATGAACAAATTTGTATCGGTACCAATTATTATGAGCATAAACAAAAACTGCTTGAGAACCATTATACGGGCCTAGTTTATCAATCAGATATCAAGGCGGGTGGCTTTATTCAGTTGGCTTGTAAGTAATGTGGGATATACCCAAGCCACTTCGTCACTGCTAAGAACAGCTTCGCTGCTAAGATCCTAGGCCGCTACGCTGTTAAGATCCTAGGCCGCTTCGCGGATAGTGCGCTTCGCTTCTAGGGCGGACTACGTCCTGCTAAGGACAGCTTCGCTGCTAAGATTTTATAGCCTCTAGCAGCGTAGCGTTCTAGGCTGTTGCTATTGATTTTATAGCCTCTAGCCGCGAAGCGTCCTAGCAGCGCAGCGCTCTAGGCTGTTGCTATTGATTGTATAGCCTCTAGCCGCGTAGCGTCCTAGCAGCGTAGCGCTCTAGGCTCTTGCTAAGATTTTATAGCCTCTAGCAGCGCCCTAGTTTATCAATAAAAAATCCCCTCACAAGTGAACTTGGAGGGGGTTTTTAGTGGGAATAGCTGTTACATCAAAACGGATTAACGTCTAATGGCTTCGTGGTCAGCCGTGACGCCAATTTCTTCTTCTAAAGCTTGTTCTTCAGTTTCATTTTTTGTTTCTGCACCATGCATCCAATCAACAAGTTTGTTTGACATGAAATATAAAATGACTGCAGATATTACCGCTGTAATACCGATCCCAGCAAAAATTGCCATCGCGTTTGCTAGCTGGTCTTCCACTTCGCCGCCATGGCCGATTAATGAACCAATAACACCACCAAGTTTATTTGCCGCTGCAATAAAGAGGAACCAAGTACCCATCATTAATGATGCGATACGCAGTGGAGCAAGTTTAGTCACCATAGACAAACCAATGGGTGATAAGCATAATTCACCCATGGTATGGAAGAAGTAAGCCCCTACTAACCACCACATGCTTGATTTAGCTGAAGCATCGCCGCCCATTTCTAACACCGCGCCAATCATGAATAAGAAACCGACGCCGAGTAAAACCAAACCTAAAGCAAATTTAACTGGAGAGTTAGGTTCATTTTTACCAAGACGGATCCAAATAGCGGCTATCACTGGAGCAAAAATAACAATGAACATCGCATTAAGTGATTGGAACCAAGTGGTCGGTACTTCCCAAGAGCCAATCATACGATCGGTGAAATCGTTAGTGAATAGGTTCATTAAGCCGCCAGCTTGCTCGAAGCCAGCCCAAAATATGATGGTAAATAAGCCCATTACCATAATAACTTTAATGCGGTCACGTTCAATTTTTGTTAACGGTTCTTTGCGGACTTCACCTTTAGCTTCATTCTTGAGTTTTTCAGCTTTAGCTGCGGGAACCGTGCCAATGTCACCCAAGAGTTTTTGGGCGAAAAGGTATTGGATTATTAGTGCTAAAATCATACCGATACCGGCGCAAATAAAGCCTGCTTGGAAGTTACCATCGTAAGCGGCTACTACAAACCCGACAATAATACCCGACAAGAATGCACCTACGTTGATGCCCATATAGAAGATGGTGAATGCACCATCGCGGCGATGATCGCCTGGAGCGTATAGATCACCCACCATAGTTGAAATGTTTGGCTTAAATAGGCCGTTACCTAAAATAAGTACTCCTAAACCTAGATAAAACATTTCAATATCCATTCCTGGCACCCACGCATGAGGTGTACCCAAAATGAATTGGCCTGCAGCCATTAAGAAGCCACCAATGTAAATGGCTTTTCGTTGGCCTAAATAGGCATCCGCTAACCAGCCACCGATAAGCGGCGTAAGAAATACTAAGCCGGTGAATGTTCCGTACAGCGAAATAGCATCAGCTTGTGACCAGCCGAGGCCATGACCACCATCAGTTTGTACTCTATCAACAAGATAAAGTACCAAAATGGCGCGCATAGCGTAGTAACTAAAACGTTCCCATAGTTCTGTTGTAAAGAGTAAGAACAACCCTTTAGGGTGTCCAAACAGTGTACCTTGAGGTTTTGCGTCACTCATTAAGTCTTCCACCTTAAGCTTGCGATTGCCTGTGAGGAAATATCGTCACAGAAATAATTGTTGTGAGAGTTGTCTATGATTGCTAAATCAGTTAAAGCCCGAAATAACGGGCATTTAAACAAGATGATGCAATACTGAGCAACTTTATTGTCTATTTTTTATAATAAATAATGTCTGTTTGATGTCAAATGCTAACCAAACATCAAAAAGCTAACCTTGTATACCCTTTCCAAGGCGATAAAGTCAATGTTAATGCGGGGAACAGAGAGGTTAAGCTTGTTATAAATTGTGTCAAAGCAATCAAGTAACCTAGAGGCGCGTTAATGGTTTGTGTTGTTTTTGTTGACTAGTAAGTTCGGGTTTAATAAGATTTATTGGCATCGAGCCGATATCAATATCATGCTTTAATAACACTCTACTGAAGCCATTTTTCGCAAGGTATTGATTATAAAGTGTTGTCTTTTAATTTATGCAATAAAGAGTTAAAATATGAATTATTAACAGATTTCGATGTCGTGTCGAAGAGGTGTTTATGGCTATCATTCGAACGGTGACATTGATCTTAATGGGATGTTTTATCTACACAGCCCAAGCTTGGGTTGATACCGATTTTGACGGTGTACCAGATAAAAAAGATGCTTGTAATGATACTCCAACTAACAGTGTTGTTATGGCAAATGGTTGTATTGATAGTGAGTTTTTGATTGTTGATGAAGATGCCGAAGATGATGGTGAGTTTGATGAAGCAGAATTAGGCGCAACAATAACCAATAATGCGGCACTTATTGCTGAGCAATGTCGTCAACAGCGAGACGTTTCTGTAGCAGTAGATTGTTTTGGGTCTATACTCCAACCTGTGTATTTTGATTTCGACAAATCAGCGGTGTTGTTAACTCAGCGACCAACATTGGTTAGGGTACAGCAATACATTGAGCAACACCCAGAAGTGCTCATTCGTTTAGATGGTCATACTGATAATGTTGGCAGTGATGTGGTTAACGAGGCCTTGTCTTTAAAACGTGCTGCTACGATTAAAGACTTGCTGGTCAATGAGTACCAATTTCAACCCACGTCGATTGAGATTATTGGGCGGAGTAACTACAAGCCGGTAGCCGATAACGCCACGATAGAAGGTCGTCAGCGTAATCGGCGGGTAGAGTTTATTATTTTGGCAGAGTGATTTTACTATTTTAAAGGAACTGAAAATGGAAGACATAGCAGGTTTGGACAGTTTAATTCAACAAGCACCAGAATTTCTTATGACCTATGGTCTTAAGGCTCTCGCTGCCATTGTTATTTTTCTTATCGGTAAATATTTTTCCGGTGTCGCAAAACGGTTAACCACAAAATTACTTAACAATCGCAAAGTCGACACTACAGTGGTTTCATTTGTGGCCAACTTAGCGTGGACCTTGGTATTTGTATTTACTATTGTCGCTACACTTGGCCAAGTTGGGGTGCAAACGGCGTCATTGGTTGCGGTTATCGGTGCTGCAGGTTTAGCGGTTGGTTTAGCATTACAAGGTTCGCTTTCTAACTTTGCGTCAGGCGTGTTAATGGTGCTTTTCCGTCCATGTCGCGTGGGTGACTATATCGAAGCGGCTGGTACTGCGGGTACTGTTGATGAGATTACTATTTTTTCAACCCGTTTACGTACCGCTGACAACAAAATGATTATTGCACCTAACTCAGCCATCATGAACAGCACTATCACCAACTATTCTGCTCTAGAAAAGCGTCGTATCGATTTAACGATAGGCGTATCTTATACTGCTAATATCGCGAACACCAAGAAAGTAATAGCGGATATTCTAGATAACAATCAGTTTGTATTAACAGATCCTGGTTACTTTATCGGTCTCGCTGAGCTGGCTGATAGTTCAATTAACTTTGTCGTGCGCCCGTGGGTTAACACACCAGACTATTGGACTGCACGTTTTCAATTACTTGAGCAAATCAAGAATGCCTTAGATGCAGCAGACATTGAAATTCCATTCCCACAAATGGATTTACATGTGAAAGAAGTTCCAGCAAAATAATATTGCAGGCAAGTTAATATTTTAAGAAACCAGCAAATGCTGGTTTTTTTATACAAGGAGTTTTCCATGAAGCTATTTTCAACCTTTGCAGCGATTACATTATTATCCTCATCTGTTATAAGTACACACAGTTTTGCAGGCGAAAAAACCATGATTACCATGGGGGGAAATCCCGTTGCTTTAGAAGGTAAAATGCCGAGCATCAATATGGCAGCGCCATCATTTACTGTGGTAGATGAAAAGTTTAATCCAGTTAGTTTGAGTGACTTTAAAGGTAAAACAGTGCTGATTAGCGCAGTACCTAGCTTAGATACTGGGGTGTGTGCATTACAAACCAAGCGGTTTAATAAAGAGTTTACTAAATATAATGCTGATGTGGTGATGTTAACCATTAGCGAGGATTTGCCATTTGCGCAGAAACGGTTTTGCCAAACCGAAAATGTTGATAAAATTAAAGTCTTATCAGATTCTGTCTGGCGTGACTTTGGTGAAAAGTACGGTTTGTTGATCAAAGATCGTGGTTTGCTAGCGCGCTCTATTTTTATTATTGATGCCCAAGGGATGCTGAAGTATCAAGAGTTAGTGAGTGAAGTCAGTGATCATCCTAACTATGATGCTGCTTTAGCGGCATTAACCGAAATATCATCAGCGGCGAAGTAGTGGCGTCGTTTCAGCGAATATTGAGTAATGAGGATAAAGATGCAGCATGATTGATTTTCGAAGTGATACGGTTACCCAACCGACAGAAGCCATGCGTTTAGCCATGTCTAGAGCAGAGGTCGGTGATGATGTTTATGGTGATGACCCTACCGTCAATAGCTTACAAGATATGGCTGCAGAGATGTTTGGTTTTGATGGGGCCTTGTTTGTGAGTTCTGGCACCCAAGCTAATTTACTGGCGTTAATGTCCCATTGTGAGCGCGGCGATGAGTACCTTTGTGGCCAACAAGCCCATAACTATAAGTTTGAAGGTGGCGGGGCGGCAGTATTAGGCAGTATTCAACCTCAACCATTGAACAACCAAGCCAATGGCAGCATTTTACTGAGTGATATTGAAGCTGCGATTAAGCCTGATGATGTGCATTTTGCTCGAACTCGGTTATTGAGTTTAGAAAATACGATTGGCGGTAAGGTATTAAGCCAAGATTATTTAGCCCAAGCACAAAGCCTTGCGTTTAATCGTGGTCTTAAAATCCATTTAGACGGTGCTCGGGTTGCTAATGCTGCGGTTGCACAGGGCATTGCCATTGCCGATATTACCCAATACTTTGATTCAGTATCAATTTGTTTATCAAAAGGCCTGTGCGCGCCGATAGGTTCGATTCTGTTAGGCGATGAGCGGCTAATTGGTAAAGCTACACGTTGGCGTAAAATGCTCGGTGGTGGAATGCGCCAAGCAGGTATTATCGCTGCGGCAGCTAAGTTAGCGATAACTGAGCAGGTCGACCGCTTGGCCGACGACCACCACAATGCTAACACTTTGGCTTTATTATTGGCCGAAATGACTGAATTTACTGTCGATGTTAGCTCAGTGCAGACCAATATGGTATTCGCCACATTAGCAGAACATATTGACCCTAAAGTGTTTGCGGCTACATTGGCAGACAAAGGCATTATTATTAGCCCTAGTCGTCAATTACGTTTAGTGACTCATAAAGATATTACCGCCAACGACATCAGTTTTTTTGTGAATACGGTTAAGCAGGTTATTGGTTAATCATCGAAAGTAAATCAATTTATCAAAGGCCGCACTGAGTGTGGCCTTTACTTTTTTGGTGCAAAGGTGCATTTGTTTTGGGCGTTCAAGTGGTGTTTTTATTGGATATTTATTTTATCTACATGATTATTAAAGGCTAATATACTTGGCTTGATCATTGCTAATAATTTAGAGGTATATACCTACCGCCGCAAAATTAATGAGTCAGATAATGAGGTCACCATGAAATATTTCTCACGTCATATCGTTATGCCTGTTCATCTCAATAGTGGTCAGAGTTTATGTTGTGGTCAACTATTAAGCTGGTTAAACGAAGAAGCCACTATTTTTGCCAGTTGCCAAATGCGCAGTAAATTTCCCATTACCAAAGTGATATCTGAAATTAACTTTATGGCGTCGGCACAAACCGGTGACATCATTGAGTTTGGATTTGAGTTGGTGAGCCTAGGGCAAAGTTCTGTGACGGTTCGTTGTAAAATACGTAATAAAGTGAATCATGCGCCGATTGCCTTTATCGATAAGATAGTGTTTGTTAACGTGAATGAAAAGGGCTTACCCATTCCGCATGGTGCGCGTGCTAATGCCGCTTAATTGCGTTGACTGTTGCTATGATAGGCGAGAGAGAATGGTGACTGGGACTGTTAAGTTGAACCAGCAAAAAAGCATAAAAATAAGGAGCTATAATAGCTCCTTAATGTTAACGGGAAATACACTCGCTATATTATTCGATTTTTGATATACGTTGTTGATAATCATCGATTAAATGCTCCATAATTTCATTAGGAGAGGCATTTTGGCAGCAGTCGTCTAAAATGATTTTAAAGGTGACAAGGGCATGACCATCGTGCTTAAGGCGGCTACTTTGCATAGCAAAATAAGCTTCTTCATTATCGGCTTTTCTAACAACAAAATCTTTTAGTTCGAATGATTTAGTGCCGGAGATATTGTGCCATTTAGTGATACGGTCTAGTGCAATTTCACAAGATTGGTTTACTTCGATATGGTTGAGCCATGTTGCAGGTTGTTCGTTTTCTTTATAATGCGGGCATCGAACGGTGTAATTATATATATGAGTAATTGCTGTCATTGCTTACCTACCTATTCGCTATCTAAGTGTTTTCATCATAGACCTTATTTTTTATATTGGTCAATCCTTATTTCAAGAACTTAGATCTAAGCATCACTTTTTACTAAATTAAAAATAAGCTGTTGTCATTGTTGGTTTTTTACATTAAACGCTAGGCAAAAAAAACCCGCAATTAAATACGGGCTTTAGGCTTTTTTATCAAAGATATCATAACGCGTTAGTGAAAATTTGGCAGATTTCTGCGTGTGTTGCCTGTTTAGGGTTGGTAAAACCACAAGCATCCTTGAGTGCGTTGTCTGCTAAGGTTGGAATATCTTCTGCTTTTACGCCTAATTGGGTTAAATTTTCTGGAATGTTAACGACTTTAGCTAGTTGCTTAATCGCGTCTATTGCCGCTTTAGCGCCTTGCTCGTCTGACATTGCCGTTGTGTCGACACCCATTGCCTTAGCTACGTCAGCTAGGCGTGCTGGCACCACTTGGGCATTATAGCTTTGTACGTGGGGAAGCAATAATGCATTACATACACCGTGTGGTAAATCATAGAAACCACCAAGTTGATGCGCCATTGCGTGTACATAGCCAAGACTCGCGTTATTAAAAGCCATACCCGCGAGAAATTGCGCATAAGCCATGTTTTCTCTTGCTTGGATGTCATCTCCCTGGTGAACGGCATTAATTAAATTGGCTTGGATAAGCTCGATTGCTTTGATTGCGCAAGCATCGGTGATGGGATTTGCGGCAATAGAGACATAGGCTTCAATTGCATGAGTCAGTGCATCCATTCCTGTCGCAGCGGTGAGTGATGCAGGCTTTTCAAGCATGAGTTCAGGATCGTTTACGGAAAGGATAGGCGTGGTATTTTTATCGACAATGGCCATTTTAATGTGCCTTGCTTCATCGGTAATAATACAAAAACGGGTCATTTCACTTGCTGTGCCCGCGGTGGTGTTAATCGCGACTAACGGCATTTGTGCTTTAGTTGATACATCCACACCTTCATAATCTTTAATATTGCCGCCGTTGGTGGCGACGAGTGCGATCCCTTTGGCGCAATCATGCGGTGAACCGCCACCCAATGAAATAATTACATCACACTGATTACTTTCTAATAGATCAAGACCTGCTGCAACATTACCTGTTGTTGGGTTAGGTTGTACGCCATCAAAAATAACCACTTCAATGCCGTTGGCATTGAGTTTATCGGCAACTTTTTTAACTAGACCTATTTTTACCAATGGTTTGTCGGTGACAATTAATGCTTTAGTAAAGCCAAATGCATTAATGTCTTTAATTGCTTCATCTACGCTGCCTTGACCAAGAATGTTGACGCTTGGAATAAAGAATTTAGTCGCCATGTTGATTATCCTCTATATGAAATTGAATTTTCTCTGTGGTAAACGTACCTATATTCCGATAGCGATTATGTGACGTGGAGCCAGTTAGCATTCAATGAATAACAACAAATGGCCAATTCTATTACAAATACGACACTTTTAAAGGAACTGTGATCTTGCTTGATGTTGTTTTGATTTAGGAGGTATATTGGTAGGCAATTAACTCTTGTATTGGCGTGGTTTTGGATGCTATTCAAGCAGGACGCTTTGCTGCTAGGACGCTTCGTGGCTGATTCTATAAAAGCAAAAAGCACAGCGACCGCTAGGATGCGATTTTTACTTGTTAAGGATGAATCAGGGAAATGTATAGATGTTTAATCTAAATGTTTTTTTGTTAATTTTAGAAAATGCCGCGCTATTGCTCGCGTTAGTTTATGTTTACTCACTCTCACCTACGGATCAACGTAAGGCGATCCCTGTCCTATGGACATTTTTTGTGGGTGCACTTATCGGTGTTATTGGTGTCATTATCATGATGGACCCGCTGGTTCGTCAACCTGATATGTTGTTTGATGCCCGCTGGGTCGTGCTCTGTTTAAGTGGATTATTCTTTGGTGCTATTCCTACCGTCATCGCAACCCTAATTATGGCGCTATATCGTTATCACTTAGGTGGTGTAGCGGTATGGATTGGTATATTGATGTTGATCAGCAGCGCGATATTAGGCTTGATTTGGCGTCGATTTCGGCTGCATAAATTAGATCAAATTGGCTATCTTGAGTTTTATCTTTTTGGTTTTGTTGTGCATGCAATATTGCTTCAATGGCTATTTTTATTGCCCTATGAACAAGCGTTACAAACCATCAGTGTTGTATCACTGCCGATATTGGTGGTGTTACCTTTATTGACCATGGTGATTGGTCATCTACTTGGCCAAATAGTCTATCGTGGACGCGATAGACAAGCCAAACTTCAAGAAGACTTTCTTTTTAAAGATCAGTTTGATATTGGTAATATTGGTATTTCTATTACCACTAAAACCAAATATTGGTTAAAAGTTAATCCTTATTTATGCCGGATGTTTGGTTACACAGAGAAAGAATTAAAATCATTAACCTGGCCAGCGTTAACTCACCCTGATGATCTGAATAAAGATTTATTGTTATTTGATAAAATGGTCAAAGGCGAACTTGATGAATACGAAATTGATAAGCGTTTTATTGCCAAAGATGGATCAATTGTATATACCCATGTGACCATAGCATGCCGTCGCCATGTCCAAGAAAATACCTTTCTGGTGATTGCTGGTTTTCTCGATATCACTAAACAAAAACAAGCAGAGCAAGCTTTATTGCAAAGTAAAGAGCAACTTGCACTCGTACTTGATAGCAGTGAATTGGGGGTGTGGGACTGGAATGTCATCGCCAATCGAATTAGCACCAATCGATACAGTGCTGATATTTTAGGTTGTTCAATGGAGGAGCTTAATCTGCATCCTCAATTGTGGATAAATTCGATACAGTCAAAGTATAAATTTAAGTTTCTTCGCAGTATTAATGAGATTATAAAAGGCCGTTGCATTAGCCAGCGTGTTGAATATCAATTAACTGATTTACACGGTGGCAGTCGTTGGATTTTGCAAACTGGCCGCGTCGTTGATGTTGATGATAAAGGTAACCCGCTTAGAGTGTGTGGGACTCATAGTGACATTACTGATATTAAGCAAGTTGAAGATTCGCTAAGTATTGCTACCTCAGTTTATCAAAACTCCAGTGAAGCCATGAGTGTGTTTACTGCTAAGGGTATTCTCATTGATTCAAATCCTGCATTTTCTTTTATCACAGGCTTTACTCAAGAAGACATACAAAACCAACATTTACGTATGTTTGCCACCGACCTGCAGCCCAAACGTTTTTATCGACAGTTAACCAAACAGCTTAAGCAACAGGGGCATTGGCATGGTGAAGTGTGGATGCGGCGTAAAAATGGTGAAAATTACCTTATTTTATTAACCATTAATTCGATCGTCCGAACAAAATCACAGGCTGCGCGATACGTGGCGTTATTTTTTGATATTACCGAGAAAAAGCAAACTGAGGAGTTGATATGGCGCCAAGCCAATTATGATGCACTCACCGGTTTGCCTAATCGTAGGATGTTATTAACATTTTTAAATCAACAGGTGTTGAGTTCTGATCGGCAGCATAATCATTTTGCATTGATGTTTTTAGATTTGGATTTCTTTAAAGAGATTAACGACACCTTGGGCCATGACATGGGTGATGTGTTGTTACTTGAAACAGCAGATCGTCTAAAAAAATGCGTACGAGAGACCGATATCGTCGCCCGCCTTGGTGGTGATGAATTTACCATTGTGTTGACGGCCCTTGAGGATACTCATGGTGTGGACCGTGTTGCACAGCAAATACTTAACCGACTTGCAGAGCCTTATTTCTTGGGTGATCAAACCGCTTACATTAGTGGCAGTATTGGTATCACCTTATTTCCTGACGATGCAAAGACCACAGAAGCATTGTTAAAAAATGCCGATCAAGCGATGTATTCGGCCAAAACGCATGGCCGTAATCGATTTAATTATTTTACCTCCACAATGCAAGATAATGCACAAAAGCGGATGATGCTGATCCAAGATCTCAAGGTTGCGATTACCCAACAGCAATTTGAGTTGTATTATCAGCCTATTGTGGATTTAAGCAGTCAGCAGGTCATCAAGGCTGAAGCATTATTACGTTGGAAGCACCCGACCATGGGGTTAATTTTGCCTGCAGATTTTATCTCTATTGCCGAAGACACCGGCATGATAATCGATATTGGTAATTGGGTATTTTATCAAGTCAGTGAGTTAGCGGCTCAATGGAAGACACAATTTAATTGTGATATTCAGATCAGTATTAATCTGTCGCCTGTTCAGTTTAGAGACGGGTCGACCGGGGTTAAAGATTGGCTTAAACACATGTCGACACTCGCAATGTCTACCAATAATATTTGTATCGAAATTCCTGAAAGTCTATTACTTGAAACTGAGCCAAATGTCGAGGCTAGGTTATTAGCTTGCAGTGATGCGGGTATGCAAATGTCGCTCGACGATTTTGGTACCGGTTATTCATCGCTTTCCTATTTAAAAAAAATCAAGATTGATTACCTTAAAATTGATCAACGTTTTGTGCGTAATGTGACTGCAGAAAGTAATGATCTGTGTTTGTGCGAAGCGATTATCGTGATGGCCCATAAACTCGGGATGAAAGTGATTGCCAAAGGCGTTGAAACTGAACAACAACGACGTTTATTGGTGTTGGCAGATTGCGATTATGCCCAAGGATATTTATTTTCGAATGCATTATGTCGACACGATTTTGAGCAAAAGTATCTGGTGGTAAAAAGTGGCCTCATTGCCAGTTAGTCAGCTGATATCCCGTTAGTGCGGTTATTAGTTCAAAATCTGCGTGACTGCTGTGATGTTATGGCTAATGTCATACTAGTGCCATCACTAATGTAATAGTTAATGGTGTTTAGATTAGTATATAATAGTGGCCTATTTTTATTTGTTTTATTGAGTCTGTTATGTCATTTACGTCGCTAGGGTTACCGCCATTATTACTAGATGCGGTTAACCAATCTGGGTATCAAACTGCTACTCCTGTCCAACAAGCGGTGATCCCACTAGCGCTAGATGGCCGAGATGTGTTGGCCAGTGCGGAAACCGGTACCGGAAAAACAGCTGCTTTTGCGTTACCTTTGTTAAGCCATTTAATGGCACAAGATCATTTGGACTTATCGCCATCGCACCGTTTACGTGCATTAATCATGACGCCGACACGTGAGTTAGCGATTCAGATTGAACATAATTTAGTTAAATACAGCCAGTTTATCAACCTGACCAGCTTAGCCGTTTATGGCGGCGCGAGTATCAATCCCCAGCGTAAGACATTAGATCAAGGCGTGGATGTGTTGGTGGCAACACCAGGACGATTGTTCGATATTATTGGCCAACATGAACTGGATTTATCATCAGTGACCCATCTAGTGATTGATGAAGCTGACCGGATGCTTGACCTTGGTTTTGTTAAAGATATTGAAAAAGTGAAGCGTTTAATTGCCAGACAACATCAAACAATGATGTTTTCTGCGACCTATTCTGAACTAGTTAAAATGCTTGCAGCTAAAATGCTAAACGATCCTGAATATGTGCATGTTGAAACCCAAACTACAGCCGCCAATGTTGCTCAGCAAGTGTATAAAGTGGATACCCGCCGTAAAGCTGAGTTATTATCAGAATTAATTGGCAAACATAATTGGCAGCAAGTGATGGTGTTTACCAGCCGTAAAGAAACGGCAGATCATTTACACCGTGAATTAAGCCTAGACGGTATTAAGTCATCGGTATTTCATGGTGATAAAAGCCAAGGAGCACGCAACCGTGCGTTAGAAGAATTTAAAGCGGGGCAGTTACGGGTGTTGATTGCCACTGATTTGGCCGCTCGAGGGCTTGATATCCAAGCGCTACCAAGGGTCATTAACTTTGAATTACCTGAAGAGTGCGAAGATTATGTTCACCGCGTTGGGCGTACAGGCCGCGCTGGACTTGGCGGTGAAGCGATTTCGCTGGTGAGCCCACAAGAGCTAGAATTACTTACCGCAATTGAGCAACTCATTGAGCAATCATTACCGACTTTGGTGCCAACAGGGTATGAAGAAGGGGCGCCATTACCTGCAAGGTATCGAGATGTAGCGCCAGAAAAGCCCAAAAAGGTGCTTAAGTACAAACGAGGCAAACCGTCGCAAGCCGATGCTAAGCCTACTCGAAAGGGCAAATACGCTAAAGCGAAAAAATGATCACCAAACCGATTAACACTAATATTATTACCGGCTTTTTGGGTGTGGGTAAAACCACGCTCATTGGCCAACTATTAGCTCATAAGCCTAAAGGTGAAGTGTGGGCTGTGTTGGTTAATGAATTTGGCGAAATAGGCATAGATGGCGGGTTGTTAAATGCGACTGTGGCTGGTGGTGATAATCTTGCTACTGAGTCGGGGATGACACCAACAAAGAAGGCGGGTGTCGTTATAAAGGAAGTGCCAGGTGGTTGCCTATGTTGTGTGTCTGGCTTGCCAACACAAGTCGCGATAAATCAGCTTATTCAGCATACTAAACCAGACAGATTGTTGATAGAACCCACTGGGCTCGGGCATCCTGCCGAAATCGCTAAGCTGTTAACATCTGAATATTATCAGCATGTTATTACACTACAGACTAGTGTGTGCCTAGTTGATGCCCGAAAAGTCAGTGATCCGCGCTATCAACAGCATGATACGTTTACTCAGCAATTAACAATGGCTGATGTGTTGCTGGCCAATAAAGCACAAGATTATACCGAAACTGATCATCTGCAATTACAGCAGTTCCTCAGCCAATTACACTTGCAACAGACACCGCTTATTACGGTCGATAATCACTTTACCGATGTTGAGCTGATCCAGCAGATATTATTGCGCTTAAATACGCCGACAAAATATCAACCGCTTAATACTTCTCAACGACTACTGCGTCAAAAATCGCTTACCCAGACATGGCTTTCTAGCGCACCACCGCTGAGTGATATCGATACCCCTGAGTTTTCACCGGCCGGGTTTATTCATAAAACTAATCAAGGCGAGGGCTGTTACAGCAGTGGTTGGATATTCTCTGCGGCGCATTGTTTCCAGTTTGAACGATTTATGGCGTGGGTAGACACGGTTAAATTGGATAAGGTGCTGAGGTTAAAAGCCATTGTTATTACCCGCGATGGGGTGTTGAGCGTGAATATGGTGGATAATAAGTTAAAGCTCGATGAACTTGATGATGCGCTAGATACACGGGTTGAAATTATTAGTGATATGCCACTCGATGATAAGCTTTTGCAACAACAATTGCTGGGGTGTTTATTGGTTTAGTTTTTGCTATAACTTCGTTTTTGTAATGATTTTAGTTACAGGTAAGCGTTTAGTTATCCGTATTCAATAAATCGTTGGCAGTATTCAATAAAATAAGGGCATTGATATGATATCAATGCCCTTATTGTTTACGCTATTTACTGTGATTGTCCGTTAGTTTAACGAGTACATTCTTCTAGTAAATAGGCTAAATGGCGGTAAGAAATACCACTGTGTTGGGTTAAGCCGACTTCACACATACGGTTGGAGTAGTAACCTTCTTTAATATCCGCAGGAATAAGCTTTTTAATGTTGCGCAATGCGCTGGCGTTAATTTCTGGCTTGTACAAGCCTTTTTCACCCGCATAACCACAACAGGTGATCTCTGCAGGTAATTGCACACCTTGAGCACAGGCGTCAGCAATGGCTTGCTGATACGGCTCTAGCTTCATCTTACGGACACTACAACCCTGATGTAAGGTGATGTTTCTAGGTATTTTAGTGATAGTCATGTTAGGTAACATCTTGTCGTGCATAAACTCGACTAAATCGGTAATTTGTACTTTAGGATTACCGGTTAATGTGCGATAGGTACAAGACGTTCCATCAATGACCACAGGGACTTTGCCATTGTCTGACTGTTTACTCAGTGCTTCGATGAGTTCATCGCGCTTAGCATCGGCATTTTTGAAATCACCTTTTGATTCCCACATCTGACCGCAACATATATGACGGGTATTGTCTGGGACGATCACATTGTAGCCAGCACGTTCAAGCAAGGTGATAACCACTTCAGATAGCGTGCGGTTATCAGGATCTTTCGGTGTTGGGCCAAATGTTCTGCCGCCACAAGAAGGGAAGTACAGCACGCTTGGCTGTCCCGGTATATGCTTGGATGGCTTAGCCACTTTGCCACCTTTAGGGAAGTCTGGATTCCAATAAGGCACTTCTTTAGTAATTAAACGACCTGCTTTCATTAATGAGCCGGTGATGCTATCACCCGTCACTTTATGCAGAATGCCTAAAATATCAAAACCTGTGCTGATCACTTGGTTTACCGCACCAAAATGATTGGCTTGGAAGTCGAGCACTTTTTGTTCTGTGGTGGTGATGTAAGGTGTGCGCAGTTTACGCACCAAATTACCCATGCTGTTGTCAACTGGGCAGGCTATAGTACATAGCTGACAGGCTGCACAGGTATCAACCACATCATATTTGGCACTGGCACGCATTTCTGCGGCGGCTTTTTTATCACCCGATTGCTCTAAACGTTCAATTTCACGCAGAACAGCAATACGCTGACGAGGCGAGAAGTTCAGGGCTGTTGTCGGACAGGTCTTTTCACAAAAACCACACTCAATACATTTATCAACAAAGTCATCAACGACTGGACAAGGCTTAATATTTTTAACGTGTACTAGCTTGTCATCATTGAGAAGAACCCCAGGGTTTAACAATTTACTTGGGTCGAAAATCTGCTTGATTTGCTTCATTAAGGTGTAAGCGTCGCTGCCCCATTCCATTTCAACAAAGGGAGCTACGGCCCGGCCTGTACCATGTTCGGCTTTCATCGAACCATCGTACTTATTGACCACCATTTCAGCGACATCTTGCATGAAGTCTTGGAAACGATTGATATCGTTTTGTGAGGCAAATGTCGGCGTGATCATAAAGTGGAAGTTACCGGCTAATGCATGGCCATAAATCACCCCTTCTGGGTAATTGTGTTTATGGAATAGTGCAGTTAAGTCTGCCGCAGCACTGGCTAAGTGTTTTACTTCGAATGCAACATCTTCAATAATGACCGATGTGCCCTTAGGTCTTGCGCCGCCAATAATTGGGAACAAACCAGAACGCATTGCCCAATATTTGCCATAAACAGCTGCATCATTGGTGAATTCAGTGGGACGTTCGGTGTCAATGTGGGCGATTTTTTTAATCACATCTTTAGTGTATTGTACTAAGGTCTCTGGATCGTTAGCACGAGACTCGATTAATAAAATAGCTGAGCCTTCTGGTAAACTACTTAGCCACTCAGGCATGCCCGTTTTACCGGTAACCGATTTAATTGATGCCCAGTCGAGCAATTCTGCTGCGGCTACGCTATCGCCTATAATCAGTGGTATTGCGCTTGCGGCATCATCCATGCTGAAGAATACTGCCATGGCAGAAGCTTTAAACTTGGCTTCTTCAACCGTGTGATAAGTCACTTCATTAACAAAAGCGAGCGTGCCTTCTGAACCGACAATCAAGTGATTAATCAGCTCAAAGGGATCACTGAAGTCTGTGAGGGCATTAATACTGTAACCCGTGGTGTTCTTAATTGAGAACTTTTTACGGATGCGGGCAGACAGGGTTGGATTCTGTTGAGTTAATTGCGCTAGACTAGTTAATGCGGTAATTAACGTAGCATGTGACTGGCTAAACGCCGCTTTAGACTCTGGGCAACCCGTATCGAGTTCAGTCCCATCGGCAAATATTAATTTAGCCGACTTAATGGTTTGATAACTGTTTTGCGCCGTACCACAACACATGCCAGAGGCATTGTTCGCCACTATACCTGCAATTTGCGCCGAGGCTAATGTGGCCGGGTCGGGACCAATCTTTTTATTAAAGGGTTTTAACGCCAAATTCGCGTCAGAACCATACACCGCAGCCCCAAGGGTTATTGAGGTTCTATCTTCACTGATATCAATGTTTCTAAAACCATCATGGCCCAAAATAAGTAAAATGCCTTCACCAATTGCCTGGCCCGATAAACTCGTACCCGCAGCGCGAAAGGTCACTGGCACATTATGTATTCTGGCGATGTTAAGGGTTATTTTAACTTGTTCCGGAGTATCTGCGTGTACCACAATTTCAGGTACGATACGAAAGTAACTGGCATCAGTTGACCAAGCAAAACGACGCACAGGATCATTAGATACGGCGTGTTTGCCTAGTTGTGACGTTAACGTATCCATCACTTCTTTATAATTAATAGTCATAACATGCTCTCTTAACACTCGAATGAATAGCAGGCACTGCATGCCTGCTGCTGTTGTTGTTGTATTGCTATCGTTAGAATAGAAGCAACTTTATTGTGAATTAAAATCCACCCCAGAAAAAAGCAATAGTGCCTGCCACTAAGGCATAACCTAGTGCGATAGGCATTGTTTTACGAATAATTTCAGACTCTCGTCCTGCCATTCCCACCACAGTTGCCGCAGCAACGACGTTCATGACACACATCATGTTGCCCGCATTAGCACCAATACCTTGTAAGGCTAGGGCCATTGCATGTTTCATCCCGATATTATCGGCAACAGTATATTGCAGGCCTGAGAACATCATGTTTGAGAACGTAGCAGAACCCGACAAGAATGCACCAAAGATACCCACAATAGGTGAAACCCAAGCCCAAACTGAGCCCATGCTGTTGGCAAGTAAGTCTGCTAATGCAACCGGCATTGACGCTAGACCTGCGCCATTCTCACCTGAATTTAAGAATATTTTCACCATAGGTACAGACGCACCTAATGAAATAATAGTCGGTAGCATTGATTTGCAAGACACTGTGATTGATTGCTTCATGGCGGTAGGTTTCATTTTGAATAATACGAAACTAATTAAGCATACAATAATAAAGAAGGCACCTGGAGCATATAGCGTGGCAAAGCCTGCTTTAAGCTCTGTACCTAATAAACCAGTCCAACTAATGTTAAAGCTTAGTAACCAGCTCTTAAATGGAGCAATAACACGAGATAAGACTAACAACGCAGCCATAATGATGTATGGAGACCAAGCGGCAAGTTGTGTGAATTTTACCGGTGTTTGGTTAAGTGCTGTATCTTCATCTGATTTATTGTCATTTTCGCTAAAGTCACACCAAGGTTTTGATGGTAGTAACCAGCCTTTTCTAGCGACAGGAATAACTAACGCCATACCCACAAGTGCACCAATAACAGAAGGGAACTCAGGACCGGCAACATAGTTAATTAACCATGCTGGTATGGTAAAGGCAAAACCAGCAAATAAGGCAAATTTCCAAACTTGTAAGCCTTCCATGATGGATTTATTACGACCGAAGAAGCCGGTCAATACACAAACCATCACTAACGGAATTAATGAACCGGTAATTAAGTCAATGGTGATCATATGTTGAGCGATATACTGTGCATAACCTGCAAAGGTACCACCATGTTCAGCAATTTGAGCAGCAGCCATGTTAACGCCGCCCTCAGTTAGACCTTGATCCATACCAAACAATACCGGTAAACCAATCGCCCCAAACGATACGGATGTAGAGTCACCAATTAACGCGACAACTGCTGCGCCAATAGGTGGTACACCTAATAATACCAGTAGTGGTGCACCGATTGCTGCCGGAGTACCGAAGCCAGCTGAGCCTTCAATAAACGAGCCAAACAACCAGCAAATAATGATTACCTGAACACGGGAATCAGCGCTGATGTTAGTAAAACCTGCGCGGATGGTGTCCATAGCACCAGAATATTTAAGCGTATTTAACAAAAACACTGCGCCAAAAATGATGGTAAGCGGTGTTAATGCTGCGAGAAGACCTTCGACCACGGATGCCGCAAGAAGTTGCGTATCCATTTGCCAAATAAACAATGCTGCAAGGCCCGTAACAACCATAGATATGGGCATTGCTTTGGACGCTGGCAAGCGCATTAGAACTAAAAAGACCATTACGCTAATAATGGGCGTTAAGCTTGCTAGTAACTGTAATATTGTCATGCATACCTCTGCCTATAAGTGGGTATAAGTTGTTATTATTTGTTAGCATTTCGCTAACTAGGGCGTAATAGACGTTATTTAAGTGTTAAATGTGTTGATCGAGATCATTTAACATACGAGAAAGTTTGTTGGCCGATGAAATTGTGAGGCTTGTCATGTATAGGGTTGCATGCGAGTGTTCAAGGTCACATCTTTTGAGGGCACAAAAGTTCATATACGGTAAAACCAAACGAGTCATCGATTGGGTTTACAATATAATTAATTAGTGGTTGTTAATGTGAAGAAGCTCACTAGATAAGAGAAAGTGTTGTGACGGGAGTCAAATGTTAGAAAAGTTTACTTCCCCAACCTAATTTGTTACGTAACACATGGAAGTAATTGTGTCCTTTGGGATGGATGAGTCTTAGGCGTTCGTTCGAGCGGCGAATAAAGATTTCATCACCAGGTAATACCGCTAAATGGACATGGCCATCACAACTGACTTCGAGATTTTCCCCATTATCAGGCGATACCACTAATTTAATGATGCTACATGCATCGACGACAATGGGTCGACAAGATAAGGTATGAGGAAACATAGGCACTAAAATAAGCGCCTGAAGATTAGGGGTTAAAATTGACCCGCCAGCTGACAAAGAATAAGCCGTAGAACCTGTTGGCGTGGAGACAATCATCCCATCAGCGCGCTGGCTATACATAAATTGCTCATCGATATAAACTTCAAACTGGATCATATGAGCAATTTTACCAGGGTGAAGCACTGCTTCATTCACCGCGGTATTGCTGGAGGTTATTTTACCGTGGCGGTGAACTTCAGCCTCAAGTAAAAAACGATGTTCAGTTTCAAATTCTCCACCCAATACTTTAGATAAGGCTTCTTCGAAGTTATCGGGAGGTAAATCGGTTAAAAAGCCTAAATTGCCGCGGTTTACGCCAATCACTGCAACATTGAAACGAGCCAATACCCGGGCAGCACCTAGCATGTTACCATCACCGCCAACCACGATGGCTAAATCACAATGCCCACCCATTTCAAGTAGGTCCATTGAACAAACATCAGGGTCTAGCTCTGCAGATATTCGTCCTTCAACGATAACCTTAAAGCCCTGCATACTTAACCAATGATGCAATCGAGTTATGGTTAGGTTAGTCCCTTGATGATGTGGTTTACCGATGAGTCCGATTGTCTTGAACATTTTAGTCATATTCGCGTTTGTTATGCCTTTAGGCCTTGAAACATAAGAATTGATCCCCATAATATACTCAAACTTATTATAAGTGTGAGTTTTGCTGTTAATTTCTCAGTAAATGGACACTTTATTTATTGTCGTAGAATACCAAATTACGCATTTTTTAGCTGGAGTGAAAATGAGCAACGAATCGAACAACACATCGCAAGATCAAGTGGAAGACGTGGAAACACCTGAAGTCGTGGCTGATGACGCAAGTTTGATAGATGAATTAACCCAAGCAAATTTTCGCATTGAAGAATTAGAGCAACTATTGGCTGAGTCTGAAACTGCGTTAGCTGAGCGTAAAGATGTTGAAGTGCGCGCGGCAGCTGAAACACAGAATATTCGTACTCGCGCGGCAAAAGATGTTGAGCAAGCACGTAAGTTTGCCTTGGAAAAGTTTGCTAACGAACTGTTACCTGTCATCGATAATATGGAACGTGCCTTACAGGGCACTAATCCTGAAGATGAGGCGACCAAAGCGATTTATGAAGGTGTCGATCTGACCATGAAAGGCTTTTTAACCTCAGTTGAGAAGTTTGGTGTGACTCAGGTTAATCCACAAGGTCAAGCATTTAACCCTGAACATCATCAAGCTATTGGTATGCAGCCCAGTGCTGAGTATCCTGCTAACACTGTCATGATGGTAATGCAGAAAGGTTACTTATTAAATGATCGTTTATTACGTCCTGCTATGGTGATGGTATCTCAAGGCGGCGCAAGTGTGGATGTTGAAGCTTAACGCGTTGACGTCAACATTTTCTGCTAGAGACGAGAACCATTAGCACTAGATGAATAAACACTAGTGCAATAGACACAAAAAAGGACTGAATTTCAGTCCTTTTTTATCTAATCTGTCGAGAACCCCCCGTGATCCGAGCGTAGCGAAAGTCGCGGGGATGAATCGATAAACTAACCTTGCTCTTGAATATATTTTCGAATTGTATCAGCGGAGGCATTGCCGACTGAGCAAGCAAAATATCCATCAGACCAAAAAGTATTCTCCAACCAAAATTGCTTTTTAAGGTTCGGATATCTACTCCAAATTAATCTGTTGGTTTGCTGCTTAATTCTTCTAACATGCTGCCCAACAGCATATCTTGGCGAAATCCTCAAAAGAATGTGTATGTGATCCCTATCTATTTCGATCTCTTCAACTGAAAAGTCAGACTTCTGCGAAATATCTAGAACAGCTCTCTTCATAAACTCGCCAACTTCACCATGTAGTAGTTGCTTTCAATATTTAACAACCAGTATTAAGTGCAGCACAATGATGTACTTACAGTGTGAATTAGTTTGGTATTCCACTTGACAATCTCAAGCTATACAGTAGTCTATACAGTATATGAAAAAACCGCTCAGATATAACTTTCGGCTCAAACCGACAGCAGAACAGGAAGCCAAACTCATTGAGTTTGGCTCATATGCTCGTGGGTTGTGGAACTTGTTGTTGTCAGAAAATCTGCGTCGTTATAGGTACGACAAAACGTTTTTGTTCTATCCAGAAATGTCAAAATTAATTAAAGAGTTAAAGGTATTCGAAGAGTTCTCTTGGTTAAAATCCTTTGATTCTGCGGCTGCACAGCAAGTGGCAAGGGATCTGGATACGGCTTTGAAAAACTCTTTTTCTAAGAGTCGGTTGCAAAAATTCCCGACGTTTAAAGTCAGCTTCAAACAGAAAAAACTGCACAATGACAGTTTTAGGTGTGTAAATAACTCGAACTGTATCCGCATCGAAAATGGTGCGGTCAGCATTCCGAAAATTGGCAAAGTACCGATTGTTTTACACCGTAAATTAGTCAGTGAAATCAAGACTGTTACTGTCCAACTATCACATGGTAAATGGAA
>NZ_JBEOPO010000044.1:0-37652 GCF_040310145.1 Shewanella sp. S1-49-MNA-CIBAN-0167
CTGGGAGTTCCAAGAGGGAACAGCCGTTGGTTTCCTCTTGGTCTGGTGTGGGTGAAGCGCCACGACGTTAGTGGCCGTAGGCCATAATCTAATAGCCCGTGCAGGGTGGAACCTTGCGATCTTAATCTGGTGTGAGTGAAACGCCACGACGTTAGTGGCCGCAGGCCATAATCTAATAGCCCGTGCAGGGTGGAACCTTGCGATCTTAAGCGTTAGTGGCCGCAGGCCATAAAACAAAAAATACCGACCAATTATTCAATTTGCCCTACTCTATTGGAAGCGCAGCATCCCCGCCCCATTCCGCCCATGAACCATCATAAAGCACCGCTTGATGATGCCCTGCGGCATAGGACGCCAAAATCAAAATACAGGCTGTGATCCCAGAACCGCAACTGAACACCCGTTGAGCATTATGGCTAGTATCTAAAGCCGCAAAAATGGTTTGCAACTCACGGGGTGATTTCATTTTAAACCGACTTAAAACCTGAGCAAACGGCAAACTCAGCGAGCTGGGAATGTGACCACTGCGCATACCAACACGGGGCTCTGGTGAAGTGCCATTAAAACGCCCTGCTGCGCGAGCATCAATAATATCAACTTTGGCATGACCAAGATGGGTTAACACAAACTCAGTGTCACATACCTTGTGTTGCTGCAAACGGCCTTTGATATCGCCAGAATGAGTAGCAGAGGCAAACTGGCGCACAGTATCCCGCCCTTCTACTTGCCATTGCGGTAAGCCACCGTCAAGCACAAATACCTTATCAAAGCCCATCGATTTAAAGGTCCACCACGCACGCGGCGCAGAATAAATACCTTGATTGTCGTATATTACCACTGTGCTGTTATGGTTTATCCCTAACGTTTGCACAGCATCGGTAAATTGCACTGCTGTTGGCATAGCATGGGTTTGCGAAGCACGATGATCAAAAAGTAGCTTGTCAATTTGGCAAGATAGCGCACCAGGAATAACATAAAGCTCATCGTATACCAATGGCTCTTTACCCAATACCACTTCCATACTGGCATCAAGTAACACAAGTTCTGGGTATTCTAGGTGTTGCGCTAACCAATCGGTAGTCACTAAAGGAAAATTCACATTAAACCTCTCTTACAATTGATGGCAAATATTGATGTTAACTTAAGCGAGTCTGATGGCGATGATTGTCCAAATAGCGCTGAGTTAACCCACTTAAATAACTAAATAAAATAATACCTACAGCATCGGCAACTAAATCGATGATGTCTAATGTTCTTGACGGGATAAAACCCTGACTGATTTCTTCACTCAAGACGAATATCGACACTAACACAGCGCCGTAATAAAGCGGAAGGCGCCCGATACAAAAATGACGACTGAGTAAGGCTAAATTGACAACATACGTTAATAGACCGAATAACAACATGTGGCCGACTTTATCGCCGTAGGGGACATGTTTTATTAAGTCGAAAAACACACTGTGACTGCCCGTGTTGGCGAGGTAAATAATCCACAAAATAAAACTAAAAAAACCACCAGCAACAATAATAGCCAAACGAGAGAAGCTCTTATGGGTCATCTGCATTCATCCGTGTATGAAATGTTGATGTAAATAATGCTTTTGAGTCTACCGCAATAGCTAATATTTTAGCGTTAATTTTGCTTAACCTGCGCTCGATTTAAGGCGTCAGCAATAGGGAAGTACTTGTTAAACAAAACCGGAGTATTTGCTCTGAATTATCCCGCCCGATGATGAGCAATAAAAAAGCCCTTTATCACTAAAGGGCTTGATATCAATCACTATAAAAAAATCCCAGTTATAGGACTATCCAAGTGGCTTTGATTTCGGTGTACTTATCAAATGCATGTAATGACTTATCACGACCATTACCCGACTGTTTGTATCCGCCAAACGGCGCGGTCATGTCGCCGCCATCATAATGATTAATCCACACCATGCCGCTGCGGAGTGCTTTGGCCGTTTTGTGAGCTTTGCTTAAGTTTGATGTCCACACTCCAGCCGCTAAACCATACATGGTATCGTTGGCAATTTTGATGGCTTGTTCCATACCATCAAACTCAATAACCGATAATACCGGGCCAAAAATCTCTTCACTGGCAATGGTCATGTCATTGTTAACATTGCTAAAAATGGTCGGTTGCACATACATACCGCCGGTTTCAGCCATCACTTGCTGTCCGCCTTCGACTAAGGTGGCACCTTGCTCACTGCCACTTTTAATGTAGTTCAATACATTGGTCAGCTGCTGTTGATCGACCATTGCACCGCAAGTGGTTTTAGGATCAAGTGGGTGACCAGGCTGCCAGCCTTGCATTTGTTCGGCTATGAGCTTAATCAATTCATCTTTTACGCCCGACTCCACTAATAAGCGTGAGCCCGCAGTACACACTTCACCTTGGTTAAAAGCAATGGCAGTAGCCGCCGCTTCAGCTACCGCTTTTAGATCTGGTGCATCATTAAACACAATATTAGGGCTCTTGCCTCCGGCTTCTAGCCACACGCGTTTCATGTTCGACTCGCCTGCGTAAATCATTAACTGTTTGGCAATTTTAGTTGAGCCAGTAAAGACTAAAGTATCAACATCCATGTGCAGAGCTAACGCTTTACCGACAGTGTGGCCATAGCCGGGTAATACGTTCAACACCCCCGCGGGCATACCTGCTTCAATCGCTAATTGCGCCATACGAATAGCGGTAAGCGGTGATTTCTCGGAGGGTTTCAAAATAACGCTATTGCCGGTGGCGAGCGAAGGCCCAAGCTTCCAGCATGCCATAATCATCGGGAAATTCCATGGCACAATGGCGGCGACTACGCCTACTGGCTCACGGGTGATCATGCCTATCTCATTATGAGCAGTTGGAGCGATTTCATCATAAATTTTATCTATCGCTTCACCGTACCAGCGTATGGCGCGGGCGGCACCGACCACATCAACACCTTTGGAATATTGAATTGGCTTACCCATATCGAGGGTTTCAAGTAACGCCAACTCATCGGCATTGGCTTCAAGTAAATCGGCAAACTTAATCATCACTTGCTTACGCTTAACGGGCGGTAACATTGACCAAGTACCCGCTTCAAACACTTCACGCGCATTCGCCACCGCAAGGTTAGCATCGGCTATATCACAACTAGCCACTTTGGCTAATACTTGGCCATCAATAGGACTGATACAGTCAAATGTGTCACCCGAAGAGGCACCTTGATATTGTCCATTAATGAAGGCTTGCCCGGTAATTGTCAGACTCGCTGCTAGTGCTTCCCAATCGCGACGGCTTGTTGGAGTACTCATTGTGACCTCGAAATAATAAATGGATTGATACGCACCCATTAGGTAGATGCCAAACACAAGATTTGTGTCGCATAAAAGCAACTATCGACACAATAATATTAGTGAATATTGTCACCAGATTATGCTGAACAGCAAGATATTTTCAATATATTTTACAAAAATAGCTCATTTAGTATAAATAAATGCACAAAACACTTTAACGTTCATTATTTTTGACATAGCATAGCAAATATTAACCACGCATAATTTAACCAATGTGAGATGGATCTCCCATAATTGTAGCGATCAATATAGAGTCAATTTATGAGCCAATATCAGCGAAACAATAGCGGCGATTCATCGCAAATGTGGCCCAACATGGAACATTTTTGGATGCCTTTTACCGCTAATAAGCAATTCAAGGCCAATCCAAAATTATTAGTATCAGCCCAAGGCATGTATTACACCGATATCGATGGTAATAAAATACTCGATGCGACAGCTGGATTATGGTGTTGCAATGCCGGACATGGCCGCCAAGAGATTTCCCAAGCGGTAAGCCAGCAGATCAGTCAAATGGATTATGCGCCGTCGTTTCAAATGGGTCATCCGCTCGCATTTGAATTAGCCCATAAACTCTGTCAATTAAGTCCAGATGGATTGGATAAGGTGTTTTTTACCAATTCAGGTTCAGAATCGGTTGATACCGCCCTAAAGATGGCACTTTGTTATCATCGCGCTAATGGCCAAGCAACACGAACTCGGTTTATCGGCCGTGAGCTTGGCTATCATGGCGTGGGGTTTGGTGGTATATCCGTCGGTGGCATTAGCAATAATCGCAAAACCTTCAGCCAGCAATTACTCCAAGGCATTGATCATCTACCTCATACCCTCGACATTGCCAATAATGCCTTTAGCCACGGTTTGCCTCCACATGGCTTAGATAAAGCCGAAGTGCTTGAACAACTGATTACCTTACACGGCGCCGAAAATATTGCCGCTGTGATCGTCGAGCCCATGTCGGGATCGGCAGGGGTCATTTTACCGCCAGAAGGTTACCTAAAGCGCCTACGTGAAATCACTCAAAAGCACGGTATTTTGCTTATTTTTGATGAAGTGATCACCGGATTTGGCCGTCTTGGTGCCGCTTTTGCTAGTGAACGTTGGCAAGTCACCCCAGACATGATCACCACTGCCAAAGCCATTAATAATGGTGCTATTCCAATGGGCGCAGTGTTTGTCAGTAATACCATTCACGACACTTGTATGCATGGCCCTGATGAATTAATTGAGTTTTTCCATGGTTACACCTATTCAGGCCATCCGGTGGCGGCGGCTTCAGCACTGGCAACCTTATCGATATATGAAGATGAAAAATTATTTGAGCGCGCTAAAGGTCTTGAGTCTTATTTTGAGCAAGCGGTTCACAGCCTTAAAGGACTAGCCAACGTAATTGATATTCGTAATACCGGTTTAGTTGCCGGTATTCAACTGGCGCCGAGCGATAAAGGCGTGGGTAAACGAGGTTATGCCATTTTTGATCACTGCTTTAGACATGGCGCGTTGGTGCGGGCAACCGCTGACATTATCGCATTATCGCCGCCACTGATTGTCGAGAAGTCACAAATCGACGACATGGTTAATCACATTAGCGATGCAATTAACGCTGTTGGTTAATGTTTTTGAATACACTTTTTTAATACACTTTTTGAATACATATTTGGCTTAAAAGGATCCTGTTCATGCTTAACATCACTCATTTTGTCGATGGACAACACACGCCAGCCAGTCAGCGCAATCAAAGGATCTATGATCCCGCAACCGGTGAAGCCCGTGGACAAGTATCATTGGCGAGTCACGATGAAGTCAGCTTGGCGATAGCTGCTGCCAAAAATGCCTATCAAACTTGGTCGCAAGTCACGCCACTGAATCGTGCCCGGGTATTATTCAAATTTAAAGCCTTAGTCGAACAACATGTTGATGAATTGGCCAAACTTATTACCCTTGAGCATGGCAAAGTGCTAGACGATGCCAAAGGTGAAATCACTCGAGGACTCGAAGTGGTTGAGTTTGCTTGCGGTATTCCACATTTACTCAAAGGCGAACACACTCAACAAGTCGGTGGCGGCGTTGATTCATGGTCAGTCAACCAATCTTTGGGGGTTGTCGCAGGCATTTCGCCGTTTAACTTTCCGGTCATGGTACCGATGTGGATGTTCCCCATCGCCATAGCCTGCGGTAATGCTTTTATCATGAAACCGTCTGAAAAAGACCCTAGTGCAGTGATGTTCCTTGCCCAATTACTTAAGCAAGCGGGTTTGCCTAATGGCATATTTAATGTCATCAACGGCGATAAAGAAGCGGTTGATGCCTTACTGACCCACCCCGATGTACACGCCATCAGTTTTGTTGGCTCAACTCCGATTGCCGAATACATTTACACCACAGCCTCTGCTCACGGTAAACGGGTGCAAGCATTGGGTGGGGCTAAAAATCACATGCTATTAATGCCAGATGCTGACTTAGACCAAGCCGTGAATGCGTTAATGGGTGCGGCATATGGGAGTGCAGGTGAACGTTGTATGGCCATTTCAGTGGTATTGGCCGTAGGCGATGTCGGCGACAAATTAGTCACTGCATTATTACCGCAAATTAGTGCCTTAAAGGTGGGCAGTGGTATTACCCCAGAAATGGACATGGGACCGTTAATTTCAGCTCAGCACTTAGCCAAAGTACGCGACTATGTTGAAGCTGGCGTGAATGAAGGCGCGACCTTAGTGGTTGATGGCCGCGATATTAGTATTAGCGATCACCAGCAAGGTTACTTTTTAGGGGCGTGCTTATTTGATCATGTCACGCCAACGATGAGCATTTACCAACAAGAAATTTTTGGTCCTGTGTTAGCTATCGTCCGAGTCGATAACTATGCCGATGGGTTGGCACTGATCAACCAACACGAATTTGGCAATGGTACAGCTATTTTTACTCAAAGCGGCCAAGTTGCACGCCACTTTTGTCACCATGTTGAAGTGGGCATGGTCGGCGTTAATGTGCCGATCCCAGTACCGATGGCATTTCATAGCTTTGGCGGTTGGAAACGATCGCTATTTGGACCGCTACACATGCATGGTCCAGATGGAGTGCGTTTTTATACTAAGCGAAAAGCCATTACCGCCCGCTGGCCACAAGCAAAAATCGACAATAACGAACCTTCGGCTTTTATTATGCCGACGATGAAATAAATGAAACCAACGATGAAGCATATTAACGATATTACGCTTTTTAGTAGCCAATCAACTGCGGTTGAGTCGTATCATTTAACTGATGAAAAACGGCTTACTGGCGATCCACTGCAGTCAGTGCAAAACCATTTTCAAAGCCCGTGCAAGCAGTTTAATGTTGGCATTTGGCAAAGTGAACCAGGCAGTTGGAATATCAATTATAGCGAATATGAGTATTGCGATATTCTCGAAGGCTGCAGCATTATCACCGACAGTCGAGGCAAAAGCTTAACCGTCAATGTAGGTGATAAATTTGTTATTCCTGCTGGGTTTTCCGGTACATGGGAGGTAGTCAATCACTGTATAAAAATCTACGTTATGTTTGAACAACAGCTTGAGCAAACATAGTGTTTAACCGCCATGCGGTACAGACAAGGCCCTTGCGGTTTTGACTCTGATAAGTGGCATACGCAGTAGCTGGAGACCAGCGGCTGCATTTTATGTAAATGGAGATAATATCGTGTCGAACACATTAAAAAGAACGCGAATTGCACTGTTAAGCGGATTAACGTTATCAGCTACCCTACTGGCTCCGTTAGCTACGGCAGAAGTGTCTGGTGCGGTTACTGTAACCAACGATTATCGTTTCCGTGGTGTATCACAAACAGCCGGTGACCCAGCGCTACAAGCCAATATTGATTGGAGCCATGAAAGCGGCTTTTTTGTTGGTGCTTGGGGCAGTAATGTCGACTTTGATGAGCCCGGATATAACGGCCCAGACATAGAAGTAGACCTGTACGCGGGCTACTACGGCGAGATTAACGACAACACCAGTTATGACTTAACCTTGTACCGTTATAACTACCCAGGAGAAAGCGATTTAGACTATTTAGAAGTCAGCGCAGGTATTGATTTTAGTGGTTTTAGAGCCGCCTATTGGTTTACCAATGACTATGGTGGCAGCGATCTTGATCTACATTACACCGAAATCAATTACGGCTGGGAGTTTACTGAAAACTGGAGCCTAGATGTGCATTATGGCTACAACTTTGGTGACGCGATTGATGACGGTGAAGGCTTTGATAGCTACTCAGACTACTCTGTTGGAGTATCAACTGAAGTCGCCGGCTTTGGCATCTCGGTTGCCTATCTAGACACCGACATTAATGGTGATTACGAAGTGAGCTCTGGGCTATATAAAAACTCAGGCACCTTATTGGCGAGCGTCAGTTACGCGTTCTAAGTCACTATGTGTTAATAAGTGATGCTAATCAGTGTAAATCTGAGCTAATGATGATGAATAATGTTTGTCGCTCAGTATTAACAACAAAAACCGCCATGGGGCGGTTTTTTTATTACTTAACCTCAACCCTGGATAAGAGAGGGAATGAATCGATGGGTTAAGGGGTAGAATAAATGGATAAAACTAAACTTACTTGGTGGTTAACGCTATTAGTGGTTGCCCTTGCCGCTTGCGTTTTCACGACTTACCAACCTAGTAGGACGGACCTACGCCCTGCTATAGTGCGCTTCGCTGCTAGGACGGACTGCGCCCTGCTATAGTGCGCTTCGCTGCTAGGACGGACTGCGCCCTGCTATAGTGCGCTTCGCTGCTAGGACGGACTTCGTCCTGCTATAGTGCGCTTCGCTGCTAGGACGGACTTCGTCCTGCTATAGTGCGCTTCGCTGCTAGGACGGACTTCGTCCTGCTATAGTGCGCTTCGCTGCTAGGACGGACTTCGTCCTGCTAGGGACAGCTTCGCTGTTAAGATTTTATAGCATCTAGCTGCGTAGCATCCTAGCAGCGCAGCGCTCTAGGCTTGTTGATTCTAGATTTTAGCTTGTATGTCATCGTTCGTCATCGCTCGTCACCGCTTGTCATCTCAGGGATAGGGATAGAAATAGCTTGCTTCTCGGCTTACCTTTCGGGAGACAATACGAGCATGTTGAAGTGGCTTGGGTATCACACTTAAAAGACAAAAGCGTGCTGCATTTCTAAATGATCTATTATTGATAGAACATAACTTCGATCTTGCGCATAGATTTCAACAAAATAGCGTTGCATCCATGACGTACGAGAGTATCTTATTGTTATAGCAACCGTATAACTAAACGGCACAAAGGAGCAAACTATGGCTGATAACATTATTAAAATACTGGTCATTGCAGTATTATTTTTTCTGGCCTATAAACTAATTTTTAGTGGTAGCCGTGGATTAACACTTTTTGAAATGCATTTTAAAGATGGCAAGCTCAATAAGCATAAAGGCAAAATACCGGAGAAGTTTGAACGTGATTGTCGTGCAATAGCTAAATCTAATAAACTGACTTGCACTGTCAGAGCAGAAAAGTCTGGTGACGTGCGTTTGCATGTGTCGGCCAATATTGGCGATAACTTAGTCCAGCAAATTCGTAACCAGTTTCCATTTGAATATTACGACAAGAAACAGTCAGACGCGTCTAAACTTAAAGGTTAATACAAGTTGTTGGCGGACATAAAAAATGGACTCTATTGAGTCCATTTTTTATGTCCGTAGAGGCGTTAGAATACCTTGTTTTAAATTAGCCTTGTGTGGCCTGTTATTGCTTAGCAGCTCATATAGCTATATGAGTTGCTATATGAGTTGCTATATGAGTTAACTTTTTGCTTTAGTCTGTTACTTAATATTTTTGCTTAATCTTGTTAGTGAGCCTTGTTAATTAGTCTTCTTGCTTAGAGATGACCAAGGTCACTTGAGCGACAGTAATACCAAACTTGATAATGTCGCTTTTGTTAATAATGGTTTGGTTATCAACTAGAAACATCCAATCATCAAAGTGCACTTGATACTCACTACCATCGACGGCTAATTGCATATCATAACGCCAGCGTAATGCGCTGCCGCGCGACTCCCCTTGGGCAATGCCTAATATATCATTGGCTGTACCCTGATAAACCCCATTACCTTTATCAATAATTTTCCACACACGGGTTTGCTTTTCACCATCATCGTAAATAAACCATTCGTTAATCACTCCTTGCTTACCTTCAGGAGAATCAGTCCAGTTTGCTTCCATAGTGACAGTAAATTTGCGGGTTACCTTGCCCGAAAAGTCTTGTACTATCCCTGCTGCTGTTAACTTACCATCAAAAAACGTGGCTAAATCTAACCGGGGGGTGGTGTTTTGATAATCTTCAATCGATGCAGATGAGCATGACATGACGCCTAAAAGTAATCCTGTGTATAAACATACATAAGCTAACTTTTTCATCAACCCTCGTGCAAAAATATGACCTCTGTGGTGCATAGAGAATAGGATGGTGGGCATTAGTTGGCTCCAATTAATTGTTTGCGTAATTTAGGGTGGCTGGTTTTTTCCGACAACCAAATGTCGAGAAATGCTTCAGGAAATTGCGCATTACTCACTTGATAATAAGGCGTGTCATTGAGTAAAAATGCAGCGTCATTAGGATTGTTGACCCTAAAGGTAAGTCTGTCGCCCTGTTTAACATCAGGCCATGCTCGCACTAATTGCTGGCTTAGCAGGCTGATGTCGTCTTCGGTTAACCCAAGGTGTTGCCATTGTTCGATAGTGGCATCAACTAAATCAGGGGCTTTGATATCACGGTGATATTGAATATCGAGGATCATTGGGAATCGATTGGCTTGGTAGTTGCCATCAAGAGAAAACAGCTTGGCAGTGTAGATATCGAACCATAATAAGCTCATGTCGGCAGAACCCACTTGAATCAATGTCATATTTGTTATGCTGGCTTTATTTGTGGTCTTGGCGCTATTGGTTATATTGGCTGCATCGGTTGTATTGGCTGGTTGCATCGACAATGTCGAACCAATGTCGCTATTATTGGCAGCAGCATGGTTAATACTAATCGCGATGATCACTACTAATACTAATGCCCCTCCCGCACCAAATAACAATTCACTCAACCAATGAGTTAATGGTTGCAGCCCTTTGTCTTGCTGCAGCTTGTCGGTGCTCAGTAAGGTTTTCATTGATTGTTCTCCAAGACCATATTCGCTGGTGCGATACGTTTACTCACCCAAATCAATACGGGAAATAAGCCACTCCAGATCAATGCCAATATCAGTGCACTCTTTTCATAACCCAAAGGCAACACCACAGCATCAAATTTAGCGCCCGTCAGATAACTTAAACAGCCAAACACGCCACCGAGTATTGATTGTAACCATAGTGGTAAGGTTTTAAAAAAAGCTAAGCTGTAATCTAAACTGAGAGCAAAATAGCACCACAATACCGCCAACCAATAAGGGATTATGTTGAATTCAAACACGCCAAACCATACTAATAAGCTGTCAACGACTATCCCAATTGCACCACAAACACCCATTAACAGAGCATCATGACGAGCAGAATTGGATAATAAAAAATGACCGATGATCAGTAAAATTGACAGTATGATAAGTTGGTTTTGGGCTATCACACCCGACCACCACACCAACTGAAAACACACGGCGTTAATCAGGATAAATAATGTTGAGGGCAAAGCGTAAGTAGGCATAATATATCACCCAAATAGGAGGATACGACCCGGTAAGCCGTTACCGGGGATGTAAATCACTAAGGGCAATAAAACGCAATTATCAAGGGTGATATAGCGGTCTAACCGCGACCAAGTGAACTGCACTTGTAGTACGTTCTAAAAAGCCACCTTCGCAATAGCTTAGATAAAACTTCCACATCCGAATGAAATCGTCACCGTAATTTAACGCTTTTATTTTATCGTAAGCGGCATCAAAGTTTTCATGCCAATGCTTTAATGTGCGGGCATAATCTCTACCCATGTCGTCAATTGACCAGGTAACCATGTCAGTTTTCTTGGCAATGTGTCGGGTCATTTCGCTGACCGAGGGTAAACAGCCACCAGGAAAGATGTAGCGCTGAATAAAGTCGACACTCTTGCGATAACTGTCATAACGTTGATCGGCAATGGTAATAGCTTGGATCAGCATTCGCCCTTCAGGCTTAAGTAAATGCTGTAGCTTTTCAAAAAACCCGCCTAAATATTCGTGACCCACAGCTTCGATCATTTCAATAGAGACAATGCGATCATATTCGCCAGTCAATAAGCGGTAATCTTGTTTGAGTAAGGTGATCTTATCTTCAAGGCCTAGTTGCTTAACTCGTTCAACAGCGAACTCATATTGCGCATCGGAAATAGTGGTGGTGGTAACATTTACGCCATAGTGTTTTGCAGCATAAATAGCTAATGCCCCCCAACCGGTACCAACCTCAAGTAATGTTTGACCTGGCGATAAGTCTAGGCGTTCACAGATGGTTTGCAACTTATGTAATTGCGCTTCATTTAGATTGCTATCATCGTTCGGATAAAGTGCACTTGAATACATCATTTCCGGGTCAAGAAACTGTTTATACATGTCATTACCTAAATCGTAATGAGCCAGAATATTGCGCTTTGAACCTTGTTCAGAATTACGATTAAACACATGCTTAATCCGGTTAACACTATTACTCAACCATGAAAAATAGCGTTCAATATTGTCTAACAAGGCTAAGTTTTTAGCAAAAATTTGCACCACTTTGGTTAAATCTGGACTGCTCCAGTGACCTTGAATATAAGCTTCACCGGCACCAATTGAGCCACCAAACACCACTTGACGATAAAAGTTAGCATGCTTGACTTGCATGGTGGCGTGAACGTTGCTGTTAACGTTACCAAACTCAGACGTTTGGTTGCCGTCAACAATAGTTAAATGCCCTTCAGCAAGATGGGCTAATGCGCGAAGTAAAATTTTCCTTGCAAGACTGTCAGATAGACTCGCTTGAGTCATGCTACTTTCCGTCGCCATATTTTCCATGTCATCTCTCCAGTTCGTACACTGTATTATTCGCTTTATTGGCGTCATTACAGCTTAGTACGTGGTAACCATCCATTTGGTTTACATTTTGCTATTCACATTTTGCAAGAGTGAGGGGCCGATTGTTGTTTGCTGGTAAAATTCATCTCGATAGGTCAACAGGCCTAACTCACCTTAATAGTTTGTTTGCCGACAAATGGGATCCGTTTAATAAATAACTTCATTGCTTGCCAATAAATACCTAACATAATTTTGCTGGTCATTAATGGATAACTCAACATAAATTGACGCATGGAACTCGAAGTAATTGGTTGGCGTTTTAACACTAAACTGGCATCAAATAATTTATCATTATTAGCATTTCGATTTTCAATGATCACTTTTAAATGCTTGGCTGGCGGCGTAATACGCCACAGATAATGCATCTCTAAATTCATAAACGGCGACACAGGAAATACTTTGTCGGTTTGAATAGTATGGGCAATATCGACCAGATAACAATGGCGCTCATTCCAAGGAGTATTACTCACCTCAGCAAGCATATAAACCATGTCATTTTGATGATAGCAAAAGTAAAAGTTGACCGGACTAAAGTAAAAACCACAGTGGCGTATTTGTCCAGAAAATATAATTTTATCGCATACTTGTGTGGCCCCAAGATGCTTAATGGTTGCTAACACGCGCAGCTTCAAGGCCATAGCATCATTGCCATGACAGGCTTGGTTCAAGACAAGCTTGTCACCAAATTGCTTATCGAGGGCATTGAGGTAATCACTGGGATTAAATTTAAGCGGGGTAAATTTGTCTGTTGAAAACAACTTACTGACCGCCGTTAATGCAGGCAGTTCATCTAAATCAATCGCCATCATCGCAATATTATAACCAAAATGATGCAACTTAGGCGTATGACGGCGATGGTTTATATTGCCGCAATAAATGCCACTGTTTAATTGATCATGTTCCATTACCGATGTGGTTTGATTCATAAACTAATCCCAAACAGATCACATACTTCAACCGCGCTACGAACGCCGTCCTCATGAAATCCATTATGCCAATAAGCTCCGACAAAGTAAGTATTATGTTTACCATTAATAAGCGACTTTTTCGCTTGAGACTTCATGCTAGCATCATTAAAAACTGGGTGAGCATAATTAAACTTGCGCAAAATTTTACTGTCGTCAATTAATGCAGTTTGATTTAAGGTGACACAGAATGTGGGTGCACTGGCAGGCAAGCACTGCAAAATATTCATATTATAGGTCACACTGGCTGGACGCTGGGCAACATCTTGCGGGTTATTGCCATCCAAACGATAGTTCCAGCTTGCCCACGCCGCTTTGCGCTTAGGCAACAAATTAATGTCAGTGTGCAGTACCACTTCATTATTTTGATATTCCATCGCAGCTAACACGTCTATTTCGTCTTCAGTAGCATCGGTTAACATGGCTAATGCTTGATCGCTGTGACAACTTAACACCACATCATCAAAGCGCTGCCATTCGCCTTTAGCAACTTGAACATACACACCATCATCGGCGCGTTTAATACCGGTAACTGGAGAATTTAGCTGGATGCGATCTTTGAAAGGCGCGGTTAAGGCGGGGATATAACTGCGCGATCCACCTTCAAGCACATACCATTGCGGTCGATCATTAATATTTAATAAACCATGGTGTTGGAAAAATCGAATAAAAAATCGCAGAGAAAAACCACGCATGTCATCAATACTGGCAGACCAAATAGCCGCGCCCATAGGCAGAATGTAATGCTCACAGAAAAAGGCAGAAAAACCTTGTTCATTAAGGTACTCACCTAATGAAGCGGTAGGGTATTTGTCGGCCTCATAAATCACTTTACAACCATTGTTAAAACGAACAATTTCGCCCAAAAATCGATAAAAACTCGGACGGAGTAAATTACGACGCTGGGCAAATAAGCTCCACAAATTATTGCCATTATATTCAAGCCCGGTGAGTGCATTATTAACACTAAAACTCATTTCTGTAGGGAGAGACTTAATCTCAAGCTGCGCCATTAATTTTTCAAAACGCGGATAGGTACGGTCATTAAACACAATAAAACCAGAATCAATGGCGTATTGCTGCCCAGCCACTTCCACATCTACTGTAGCGGTATGTCCGCCAATATAATCATTGGCCTCAAACACAGTTACCGTGTGTTCACGGCTTAATAGATGGGCGCAGGTTAAACCGGAAATTCCAGAACCAATCACGGCGATATTTTTCATTAAGTTAATCCTTGACCTAATAATTATTATTGTTACTTTTATTGTTAATTTTATTGTTACTTGTATTGTTAATTGAGTTGTTAATTGAGTTGTTAATTGAGTTGTTAATTGAGTTGTTCCAGCTATTTGGGCGCCAAAAAATACACTAATAATTTTTCTGGTAATACAGAGGCTAATTTAAGTAACCAAGTAAATTTAGTTGGAAAATGGATCTCACGTCGTTGACGCTGCATGCCATTAAAAATTTCAGTCGCAGCTTGCTCGGCACTGATTTGCATTGGCATGGCAAAGTCATTTTTGGCGGTTAACGGGGTTTTAACAAAGCCTGGGCAAATGACACTCACCCCAATACCATGCTGAGCAAGGTCAACCCGTAAACTACGACCTAAATAACCAATAGCCGCTTTAGATGCACCATAGGCTTCGGCACGCGGAAATGGTAAATAAGTGGCACTTGAACTCATTAATCCAAGTTGTGCACCACGACTCAGTAAAGGCAAAAAATGCTCAAGGCAATAACCCATCGCCACCACATTGGTATTGATCACTCGGGAAAATAGTGCCGAGTCAAAATGTAATGGATCGTCAATGTATTCACAACTTCCGGCATTTAGAATGATATGGTGCAACTTCCAGCCGTTATCTTTTAGCAGTTGTTGCAAGTGAAGAGATGCCGCAGACACTTGTCCAATGTCAGTGATATCAAATACCAAAGGGGTTGCAGATGAAATTTTCGCCAAGTTTTGTTCGTTGCGACCACAGGCAATTACCGCAAAACCTTCACGGATATAGTGCTGAGCTAAAGCAAGACCAATGCCTGAGCTGGCACCGGTGATCAGTACTGCAAGCTGTTTGTCATTGGTGTTAGTCATTACTTGCCCGCCCTATTTTTGAGTAATCCAATTAAGCCACCTAAAAATGGCACTTGCTCATAGAGCATTTGGCCTACATCAAAGTAATCTCGGTGGGCAAAAATTTTATCGCTAAACCTAAGCTGTGACATGCCTTCGACATTGATACTCTGCCCTTTGTTTAACTTAGGGTGCGAGTAGGTCATGGTCCAATATAATCCAGCTTGTTGCTGATTAGCACTGATAACCACTTCTTTAATATCAAATTCAATGTGGGTGACATTTTGGTACATGTTAGCAAAATAACGCGTTAGTGGTGCAATGCCTTCCACTTTATGGAGCGGATCTTGAAAGCGAATATCGTCACGATACACTTGCGCTAACATTGATAAGTTATCTTTATTAAGCTTTTGATACATATCTATAAATGCATCAATAATAGCCGGATGACCATTAACGGACACTGAGCTATCCGGATTTAATGGTTCTGATTGAGTATCAACTATCGACGGTGCGCCTTGCATTTACCAACTCCTATTACGTGACCCAGAAAACTCACGGAACATACTTATAAGAATGCCTTATATGACAACAAGATAAAAGTATTAATGTCCATGAAGTAAATAAAAACTAACTTAAAATTGATACGACTTATCGGCGCAAGTAGATCACCGTTTTACACCAGTCACAAAGCAAAACGCCTAAGCAGGGCTTAGGCGTTAATAAAGTCAGTAATTTGGGTGCTTTTATTCAGAAGCTTAGTAACCGGTCTTAGCTACCGGCTGCCAGTACTTATCAACTTCTTGTTTAATAAAAGCTTGCTTGGCTTTAATGGCGTCGGCTTCAATAAAGCCAATAGCAGCATGGGCTTTTTCTTTGGTACTGTAATCTGGATACTCAACCTCAGTAACGGATAATTGACTCAAAATACGGGCTAATGCTTCACGTGCATAAGTAACCTGTTCAGTCGATTTATCCAGTAGTTCAATGCCTTCTTTAGGATTATGAGCGTACATTCCATGTGATGCTGTCGCAAAATCCCAACGCCATTGTGAATGACGTATAGCCATAATCGCATCATTCATTTGCGGCCATGTGGCCCCCGCATCCCATGCCGCTTTAGCTTCATAATGTGCTTTAATCAGTAATGACTCTACATTTCGTGATTTAGCATCAATATTAGCTTTGGTTTTATCAAGCTTTTTGGTGATGGCCGCTTCACTACTATGACAACTTGCACAACTACGATCAAAATTGTCTAATGCGCCACCAACCTTATGGTCAGTAAATGTAGCGCCTTTTTCATCGGTCGCAGGCGGCATATGACAGGTTATACAGGTCACGCCTTGCTTAGCGTGAACCGAACGACTCCAATGCTCAAACTCTGGATGACGCGCTTTTAATATTGGGGTTTTAGAAATGGGGTGGATCCATTCATAAAAGCGGCGAGTGTCATAATACTTTTCAATTGCATCGGCAGTGCTGCCGAAAATCCATGGAATATTAACTTTGTTATTATTTTCAGGCTGGAAATAATAACTCACATGACATTGACCACAAACCTGTGCCCCTTGCATGCTACGGTCTTGTTGATCAAACGGTAATTTAATTTTAGCCATCGCATTTTGAGCATGAGGGCGAGGCAATGCCAGTTCAGCGCTGCCATCAACATGACAATCGCTGCAATAGACAACAGATTTGATCTCACGGCCTAAATCGACAAAATTGGCACCTGAAAAACCTTGAATACCCATTTCTTTGATCAATCTTGGTGCATCGGGTGTTTTACAGGTCCAGCAACTGGCAGATAAGCCTTTGTCACCTTCAGCTATTGCAACACCAGTGCGCAAAGTATGTGTCACGTCAGCCACAGCAAATTGATGACCACGAGGGCTATGGTATTCTTTGGCAAATGACGAACCCGCCCACAAAATGATATTGGCAGGATATTGCGCCAATATATCGTCTCGTTCGGTTTGTTCTTCTGTCGCTTGCCAAGAATCATATTGTTGTGGAAATTTAAGTTGATTGGGATCCACTTCAGCACTTTTAAGCGACCAAGATGTCAGACTCAGCAGCGCGAGTGCGGAAATAACGATGCTTAACCCTACCTTACTTCGCATCGGCCGCGTTGCTTTCATTACCACGTCGACAAGTTGAACCATCATATTGCTAACCTTTCTTTGTTAATCGCTTAATTAAAATTACTAGATAGAACCGTAAGTCTGTAACATTACGTTTATTAACGGCTTTAGTTAACTGCTTTAGTTAACGTTTACCAAATTCGTTGCTTGGATAAATTTATTTAAATTGCGCTCAAACTAGCCTGGACGACCATCAAGACGCGGACGCATTAAAATTGGCGCATAAAACCACACAAACGAACCAAAACCAATAAACCAACACGCGCCTGCAGCCCACAACCAGACTTGGGTATATTCAGGCATCAATAGCGGCATTCCTGCACGTAACACGGCAGCGAGAGGCACAGATAAAAATGCCAACGTCATGTTTGGGCCTTGGTATATATTACGACTCGTGTGCCCGAGAGAAACCCGTGAAATCATTGATAAACACAATGATGCAATTCCACCAATGGCAAACAGATGTAGCAAGGTGCGATAGGCATATTCGTTGTCGATATTGATTGCCATTAATAACAGTGTCAGCGGCAACGATAAATAAGAAATATGTAACGACCACAACATCGGTTCTTTTAAGGTTTTATGGGCTTGCCAGCGAGCAACTCGAAGTAAATGTAATATGCCCGCAACAGCAAGCAGTATCTGTTCAACACCCTTAGGCAACCAATGGCTTATCGCTTGAACAAACAGTAAACCCATTACAAATATTAACGTATTCTCTAGCGCATTAATGGGATCGGGCTTGGGTTGTTTAATTTTCATTGCGGTAAAAAATGGGATCACCCGTCCACCCACTATGGTGATCACCATCGCGAACCACCAAATCATCCCTTGCCATAACTGAGTCGATAACGAAAAATCACGTTCCGACAACGCATAATAACTGGCTAAATTCACCAGCAATGCAACGATGAGCATGATGGGAAAACCAATATTGCGCCATTGTTTGACCGGATAAATACAGCGCCATAATGCATAAGCGCTGAAGCCTAAAAATAAGCTGTCAAATATTGCCGGTAATACCAACGGAATGTTCATCGGCAGTAGCAACATCAAGCGAGCAATGAGCCAACAACCAAACGTGACCATTAATGCGCGACCCGTGATGGTGGGTTGATTGGTCCACGCTTGCACTGCCGTGAGCAGAAAGCCACACACTATGGCCATCGCAAAGCCAAATAACATTTCATGAGGATGCCACCATAGCGGCACCACATTTGCCCAAAACTCAGTGCTAAATAAACTATATTGGGGTGTGAACCAACCCATTAGCCAAAGCGGAATGTATAAGGCTGCGAGAATTGCGCCGCCAAGAAAAAACGGCCTAAACCCCAAACGCCATATTGCAGGCGTGTTATCAATTTTAGCGGGATCATCAATATTCAGCATAAGCAGTACACTCACTTAGTGGGTTTACATCAACAAGATTTAAACATGTATAATATATGAATCTTTAATTGCGCTATTCTATGCTGTTAATCGATCGGCTTCAATCAATACTCACATATTCGCTATTGAGCCAAGCTCATAGTGTGATCTAACGCAAAAAAAACCGCTATTATCCTAAAAGATAATAACGGCCTTACCGTGATTTTGCTGATGTATCGAGTCAAGGCAGTCAAACTAAGTTAACTGAACAATTGGTCTTGGTTGTTAATAAAAAGGGTTAACCACGCTTTAGCGCACTTAACGCCTCTATCGCCCGAAGTCGCGCCATCTTGTGTTCGACAATAGGCTCTGGGTATCGGTCATCTTGTCGTTGTGCAAACAGATCATTAACATTAATAGATTTAGGTTGATGAATATCAGCCAAAGGCCAACCTGATACCTCACTAACATAACGCTTTATAAAACTGGCATCTGGATCAAATTTGCTGCTTTGAGTCATCGGATTAAACACTCGAAAATAAGGTTGCGCATCGCAGCCTGTGCCCGCAGACCACTGCCAGCCACCATTATTAGCCGCTAAATCACCATCAATCAGTTTTTGCCTAAAATACCGTTCGCCCCAACGCCAATCGATCAGTAAATGCTTGGTTAAAAAACTGGCGACTACCATACGCAAGCGATTATGCATCCAACCCGTTTGGTTTAGTTGGCGCATGGCTGCGTCTATAATCGGATAGCCCGTTTGGCCATCACACCAGGCTGTAAACTCATCAGGATTATTGCGCCACGCAATGGCATTACCGAGCTTATTAAAGTTGTGACTCATGGATAAACGTGGAAATGCCACCAGCAAATGATGATAAAATTCACGCCAAATCAGTTCATTGAGCCATGTTTTAGCAAGACAAGTATCGTCAACTAACGCTTGGGGGTAACGCGCTAAAATAGCCGCTACACATTGACGCGAACTCATCACTCCGATGGCCAAAAAGGGTGATAAGCGGCTAGTACCTTCTAGGGCAGGAAAATCTCTTTCGGCTTGATAATCTTCTACTTGGCTTGCTAAAAATTGATCCAGCATTCGCTTTGCAACGCCCTCTCCTGCAGCCCATTGATCACTGCTGTGTGTTGGGCAATTAAATTCGATAGCCGCTGGCAATGCCAGCGCTGCAGCAACAGGTGCTGGCGCGGCTAAAGGCACTATCGCTTTTTGACTGGCAATACTTTTCCATTTTTTAGCAAATGGGGTAAACACCTTGTACATATCACCGGACAAATTTTGCACTTGTCCGGCTGCAAATACGCAGTCTTGATCGATTAACGTCAGTGGCAACCCCTGGCCAATTAATGCGCTATCACGGCGACGTTCGTTAATTTCCGGCTCGTTACCAGCGAAAACAGCATCAATATTATGTTGTTGTAAGTAATCATTTAAAGCGGTCTGGGTATCGCTAAACCACTCAAGATGCAGCACATCCAATGATATGCCTAAGGCAGCAAGCGACTGTGCTAATAGATTGACATGACGCTGGATAAAATCAATTTGTATTGGCGCCACATCATGCTGCGCCCATTGCGACGGAGTAACAATATACACAGCCCGAACCTTGCCTTGATGTTGTTGGGCAAATTGACACGCTGCCACAAGGGCTGGATTATCGCCAACCCGCAAGTCTTGCCTAAACCACATTAAGCTATTTACGTTACTCATTTTACCGGCAACCTAATAGGCATAGCGAAGCTTTAGCGCTTCTGGGTGCGGATTTAAATACACTTGCTCTTCAATGTACGCTGTGGGAAATTCGCGTACGTAATGATTAATCAAGGTAATAGGCACTAACAAAGGCAATAGCCCTTGGCGATATTTTAAAATCGATTCGCTCAACTCTTCTTTTTGTCTCGCATTGAGCTGTTTCTTAAAATAGCCTTGAATATGCTGCAAAGTACTGGTGTGATTTTTGCGGGTAGCAATAATTTTGAGTGCCGTCATAAAGCCTTCAAAATATTGTTGTGCGGTTTGCTCAACATCTTGAATATCGGCCAATATAGGCCCTAAATCTCTGTACCACTGTGGACTGTGGGCCATTAATAAATACTTATAACGCGAATGAAACTGCATTAGCTTGTGTTTAGTGAGACCCGATTGAGTCATTTTCTTCCAATCGTTATAAGCAAATACACGGGTAAAAAAGTTTTCTCTTAATGGCAAGTCATGTAAACGCCCTTCTTCCTCTACCGGTAAAAGTGGATAGCGTTCCATTAATTTTTTGGCAAAAACACCCACGCCGGTTTTGCTACCATTATTGGTACCAATTTTGTACTCGGTAACCCTTTCCATGCCACAGGTTGGTGATTTGGCACATAAAATATAACCACCAAGGTAATCTAGTTCTTCCACTTTGGCTTGGGAATACTCATTAAGCTTGTCAGTCACATCGAGCGATCCATCAGCACTGCGAATATGCACCACATCGCCGTCTCGCACTTGGCGAATACTTTTACGCGGTGTGCCCATGCCAATGGCCATCTCAGGACAGACTGTGATGTATTCAAAAAACGGTTCAATTTCTTGTTTACAGTAATAAGAATTTTTGTGTCCACCATCAAAACGGACTTGATTACCCAGCAAGCAGCTGCTGATCCCAATTTGGATTTTTTGTGGCACAAATGAATCGGTATCTGGCATGTTATGCACTCCTGTGGCGGCCGTAATATCCCTAAGCGGGATGAAAAATGAGGTTATCTTTACCCATACAATATGCTAAAAAGATACGTGTAATACACCAATTAAGTTCATTATTGTATTATTCAAGCATATTGGCTGTATTTGCAATCATAGTCTGCATATTTGCCATAAAAATAAAGCAGAACGCGAGTTCTGCTTTATGGGGATCGATTGACATATCGTGCATATTAAGCCTGAGCTTTCGCCCCTAGACGCTCTACCCCCCATACCAGACCAATGCCCACAAACACACACACAATCGCCACAAACAGTTGCGATGACTCACCGGTGATTTGCTCAAATTGAAATGGGGATAGATTTTGCTCTACCAATGGCACTAACTCGCCTTTAGAATTCTCGCGCCAGCTAATCACTTGTTTCCAAGGCCAAATCTTACCTAATGTCCCCAGCATTAATCCGGTTAAAAACAATAATGTTGCATCATGGAATTTACGTAACAATGCCGATAACACGTGACTAAAACTTAATAATCCAACCACAGCCCCAATAGCAAAACAGGCCAAATACACAATATCAAATCCTTTAGCCGCCGCTAACACCGCGGGGTACATCCCTAAAAGCAGTAAAATAAAACTGCCTGAAATACCGGGTAATATCATGGCGCAGATAGCAATCGCACCACAGAAAAAGAAGTTAAGGTAACTCACTTGCAATTCAATGGGGTGCAACACGGTAATGGCCCACGCAAAGGCGACGCCGACAATAAACATGGCAACCCGAATAGCACTGAATTTATTCACTTGTTTAAGCATGTGAACCACGGAAAACAGAATCAAGCCCAAAAAGAACGACCACACAGGTATAGGATGTGTCACCAACAACCAAGAAATTAGCTTAGCTAAGGTAAAAATACTGGTTAAAATCCCGCCGAACACGCACAGCAAAAAAGGACCATTAATATGTAAAAAAGCAGCTTTAATCCCTTTGTGTTTGATAATCCCTACTAAAGACAAGTTAATCTTGCGAATGCCATCCAATAATGGATCTAAAATACCGCTAATAAATGCGATAGTGCCACCCGATACGCCCGGCACAACATCTGCAGCGCCCATGGCCATGCCTTTGAAATAATTCAATAACAGTGAGTCAGTTTTCAAAATTCATCCTTCAATGTGTCTACACCGGTAAATTATACCTGTGCCCTGTGTAATGAGCGATGGAAAATATTGATCGGGGCTTTTCCACAGGTTACAACAATGTTAACCTCATCCGATAAAATAACGAGTAAAGTTTATTTATGACCCACACAAAACCCAATAAAGTCATGTCGCTATACCACAAAGTCACTGCTTATCCATTGGGTAAGCATATTTTCTCTAAAATGGTGTCTCGGATGGCGCCCTATTTTGGCACAGTACACCCTTACATAAGCGATTTACGCGTTAACCGCTGCGAATGTTTAATAAAAAAACGCAAAAAAGTCCAAAATCATATTGGTACCGTGCATGTAATAGCCATTTGTAATGGCTTAGAAATGGCCATGGGCACGATGGCAGAAGCATCGATCCCGGCTCATTTACGTTGGATCCCAAAGGGCATGAGCGTTGATTACACCGCAAAAGCGGGTAGCGACATTTTATGTGTTGCACAGGTAAAATCAGAACAATGGCAAGTGGGTGATATGTTAGTTGACGTAAAGGCCTATGATACTAATGGTGTTGTGGTAGTCCAAGGGCATATTAAGCTATGGATTTCAGAGAAACCTCAAAAAATAACGAAGTAAATTAATCACCTTATTCACTTTTGCTAGGGAAGCATAATGTTAAAGAATGATCTGGCGCAAGCCAACAAAAATCATCTAGGAAAAATTATTCCGATCGCTATTTTGCTAATAATGCTTATCAGCTTATATGGCAGCTGGTATACCGTTGATCAGGGCGAACGTGGCGTCGTGCTACGTAACGGTAAAATTATCGATACTGCAGAACCAGGGCTTGGGTTTAAAATTCCGCTTATGGATACCGTGGTTAAAATTTCAACTCAAACTCACACAGCAAATTACCAAGGTTTACAGGCTTATAGCCGCGATCAACAACCCGCAACTTTACGCGCCTCAGTGACATTCAGCATACCGCCAGATCGTGTTGAAGAAGTGTATGCAAAATTTAAAAGCATAGACTTAATGGTATCGCGCTTACTTGACCGCCAAGTGCCGACTCAAATTGAGAATATTTTTGGTAAATATACCGCTATTTCTGCGGTCCAAGAACGGATCAAGTTTGGTATTGATGTCACCGAAGCCATTACTCAATCGATTAAAGGCCCGGCGACCATTAACTCAGTGCAAATTGAAAATATCGACTTTAGCAATGCTTACGAAAAATCGGTAGAAGACAGAATGCGCGCAGAAGTAGAAGTGCAAACCCAATTACAAAATCTTAAAAAAGAGCGCGTGAGTGCCCAAATTGCCGTGACTCAAGCGCAAGCTGAAGCAGACTCGCAACTGGCACGAGCCATTGCCGAAGCAGAAAGTATCCGAATTAAAGGTAACGCAGAAGCATCAGCCATTAAAATTCGTGCAGAAGCGCTAGCGCAAAATCAAAATTTAGTTGAATTGACTAAAGCTGAACGCTGGGATGGAAAATTGCCGACCACCATGTTGCCGACAGGTACAATCCCGTTCCTTGAAGTGCAAACCACCCAATAAATATCTCTATTGTAAAAAAACCAAGGGATCGGCATTAAAGCGGGTCGTTTGGTTTTTTTATGATGCTTTGCCCTACTTAACAATATTTTCTAGCGGCATTACAAGGTTTGGCTGTTAATCTCTAGTCGCGCATCTTTATTTAATAAAGAGGGCTTATAAACAGCTAATAGTAAGAGGAATTCAGAGATTAAGTACAACTAACATGAATAAGCATGGTTCTCCCATTCAATCAATACGTTTAGCCAATCTTGATGCAATCAGAGGTGTTGGCGTATTAGGTATTTTCTTCCTTAATATCTATTTCATGGGCAATAGCTTTTTGGGCTATGCTCCTCATGAAATTCAACCTACAACAGATATAGCCATACTCATTTTCAGCAACTTTTTTTTAGAAGGACGCTTCTTTAGCCTATTCGCCATGCTTTTTGGGGTGGGATTATTAATCCAATATCAACGCCAGCAAGCGAGACCGGTATCTGCCGTCGCGGCACCATCCCAAAATAATCAGATAAAATCCCGCTTATATTGGTTAATCGTCTTTGGGGTAATCCACGCTATTGTTATCTTCCCAGGAGATATATTATTGTCTTATGGCGTGAGTGGGTTATTGGCTTTTCGCTACATCAATCTCAATGCTGATGAGCTACTGCGCAAAGCCAGAGGGTTTATCTTGTTATCATTGATCCCCATTGCGCTCATTTCACTTATGCCTGACGAGCACGTTTATATACGCGACTCAGCATTTTTCATCGAGCAACTGTCAGCTTGGACAGGCAGCTACAAGCAACAACTCACTCTGCATTTAACCATGTTGGCTTACATGTTAGCGGTTATTCCGTTAACCCTAATGTGGTATATCGCAGGTCTAATGTTATTGGGGATGGCATTATATAAACGCAACATTTTTACCAATGGATTAGAGAAAAAAACCCTGTGGCAATGCGTATTTTGGGCCATCATATTGTCATCATTAGATTCGCTATTCAGTCTCAGCGGCAATCCGAGGTGGGAAGCGATGTCAGACCTATTATTATGGTTCAGCGCTATTGCGACGGCATTAATTTATATCCATATTATTGTTAAATTTTGTCAAAATGCCCCCCACAGACTAACACTTCTGCAAAATGCCGGCCGAATGGCATTTAGTTTGTACATTCTCCAGTCTATTGTTGGTATTTTATTATTACGTTATATTGCACCAGACTGGTTGTACTCACTAGACAGGATAGGTTATCTCTCCATTGCCATTATTTACAGTGTGTTACAGTTGCTATTAGCCGATGTCTATTTACGCAAATTCAATCAAGGTCCGTTAGAAAAACTTTGGCGCGTCTTAGTCTCCCGCACAAGTTAATCAATCTCAGCTTAGGATCATAACCACTCAAGGAAGAATACATGCAACTAAAATACTGTGCCATATTGATTAATCTCATCAGTATGAGTGCCATTGCCGCAGAGACATTACCGCCTATTTTAGATTTTAAGCCTAATTGCAGCCCAACCATTATCAATCAGCTTGCAGTAAGAGACGTTTATCTGACTGAGGATTTTCAAAGCCAAACCGATCAACAAATAGAACTGAGTATGTTCGACACCAGTATGTTCAAATTGCAGCGAGCAGCAAAACAACAACATGCTGACGCCATCATGTTGATGGCGTTGAATAAAACCACTATCACTAAAAGCAGTCACACCAGTGACTACAAAAGGGTAATTGAATACCAAGCCGACTTAGTCACGTTTTGTACTGATGATCGATCATTATCTGCCACACCAACGCCCTATAATCACTTAGGTAAAAAGCTGACGGTGACGACCTTCAACTGGCAAGTTAGCGAAACAGCAGAAGAATCGTTAGCCTCTCTGGCAAAAGCGGTTAAAAAGCCCCAAGCCGATGTGTCATTCACACATATTTACGGTATTCCCATGAGCGCATCAAGCCAAGTACTGTTTAGCACTCTTGGTCCGGCAAGTGTACAGCTGTCGCTTGAAAAAAATCAGTCAGCTTGGTTATATGGCCGTAATCTGTGGTTTATTTTGATTAATGATAAAGTGGAATTTGCCAGTTCAACGACCGCGCTACTGAGCGCATATGGTAAAAATTGGATCAGTTTCAATGATAATTTCGACGATAATCCTTGGACCTTGTTCGGCAAGATTAATATAAGAGATGAATTAGCCGATGTGTTAACCCAGAGCGATCACAAAGCGGTAAAAATCAATTCGCATCAATACGCCATTAAGCATCAAAACAACACCTTAATAATGGATTTTGCTGACTACAAACCCAATGCAACAAAACCCGTTAACACTGAATTGACTCAATTTACTCTCCATAGTAATCATTTCACTCAACCGATTGCTCAACTTCAGTTCAGCCCTATCGATACTCAAGGTTTTTCCAATGTGGTAAGCGGTAAAAATGCCACCTTAGCAGACCGCTCTGCAGCGCGTTATATCAATAACAATCAGCAAAACAGCTTTAACCTAACCCAAGATAAACAGTGGTTTATGTTATCGAGTTTTATCTTGGTCAAACAAGCCAATGAAGTGATCACTCGAGTCAAACTCACATCAGCCCTAACGACAGAAAAATATACCCAAGGCACATTTGCCCAAGCAGCAGTAGCGCTAAATTTACCGCAAACTAAAAGTGAATTTATGGCGCATTATCCCGATGCAGAAGACAACTATGATTCGGTCAATATCGATGGGGATAATTACACTATTGAAGCCATATTTGAATCGGAGCAAGATAATGCCCCTTTGGTTGAATTTGAAATAAGCTACCTAGACTGAATTAATCCCCCTGGACTGATATTAGAATGAATAAATTTGCTTGGTTGATGTTGCTGTTAATCGGCGCCATTTTTGGCGCCGTCCAACCCTGGTTGGCAGGTATTTATGGATTAATTAATGTGATCACATTTGGTTTGTATTACCGTGACAAATCGGCCGCTAAGCAGGGCCAGTGGCGCATAAAAGAAAGCACCTTACAATTTTTTGCTTTGATTGGAGGCTGGCCGGCAGCACTACTTGGCCAGTATCACTTACGCCATAAAACCCAAAAATCATCTTTTAAACGGCTATTGTGGTGTTGCATAGTACTCAACTCAGTCGGGGTTAGTTTATTGTGTTACCAGCAATGGCCGCCGCTATTTGATGGGTATCGTTAATTAACTTATTGGTTCAATTATCTCTTTAAACGAGGTGATAAGTATTAGCCCATCACTTTTTACGCTAAACTAGTCGCCCAATTACTAACCATTCGAGAGCAACTATGCGTATGATTTTGGCCATTGTGGTCATTGCGGGCGTTATTTTTTATTTTTTCACTCAATCGAACAATCAAAAAGCCGCCAAAGAGAATATTGAGAAAGGTAAGATTTTTTTAGCTGAAAATGCCCAACGCGAAGGCGTCACGCAAACCTTATCTGGCTTACAATATGAAGTGCTCGTTAAAAGCGAAAACACTGATCATCCAAGCGCAAAAAGTAAAGTGACCGTGCATTATCACGGTACGCTAATCGATGGCACTGTATTTGACAGCTCTGTCGATCGCGGCGAAACCATCAGCTTTGGTTTAAATCAAGTGATTAAAGGTTGGACTGAAGGCGTACAATTAATGAGTATTGGCGACAAATTCCGTTTTTATATTCCAAGCCAATTGGCTTACGGTAATCGCTCCACTGGAAAAATTGAAGGTGGCGCAGTGCTCATTTTCGATGTCGAGTTATTTGAGATTAACTAATCAGCAATGAATATCAGTTTAATCTGAAAATGAAAAAGCCTCCTTGTGGAGGCTTTTTGCTATTGGCTCTTGGTTATTGGCAAATGAGTCTTTACCCCATCACCATTTGACTATCATGCTAGGTAAAACGGATCGTCAATCGATTTTGCGGGCGCTGTAAACCATTTTGGCCCTTGGGCTGTCATGTAGAAATGATCTTCATGACGGATACCAAACTCGCCTGGCACACATATCATTGGCTCGTTGCTAAAACACATGCCAACGGCTAACGGCGTAATATCATTGCGAACCAAGTATGGCCATTCATGAATGTCTAAACCTATGCCATGGCCGGTACGATGAGGTAAACCCGGCAGCTTATAATCTGGACCAAAGCCAGCCGCTTCTAGCACTGTACGAGCGGCTGCGTCCACATCGCTACAAGATGTGCCAATTTGCGCCGCATCAAATGCCGCAATTTGCGCATCTTGCTCAAGTTGCCATAATTGACGTTGGCGATCATTGGCTTCACCAAACACATAAGTGCGAGTAATATCAGAGTTATAACCCTGTAACTGGCAACCCGTATCAATTAATACAGTGTCATTTAATGCTAGCGCCTTAGGCGATTTAACCCCATGGGGATAAGCGGTATCTTCACCGAATAATACGATGCAAAAATACGAGCCTTTTACGGCACCCACAGCATAATGAGCTTGATTAATAAAGTCTTCAACTTCAGCGGTGGTGATGCCCTCACGTAACATACTGGCCGTCGCTTTATGCACTTCAAGGGTCATGTCCTTAGCCCGCTGCATTAAGGCAATTTCAGCAACCGACTTAATCATCCGACAACCCGCCGTCACACTTGTTGCACTCACAAACCGTTGCTGAGGCGCAGCTTGAGCCATGCCATCGCTAATAAAAAAGGCGGTTGACTCATCAATACCGATTTTTGCTTGGTTAATGCCCATGTTAACTAACACATCGGCAAATAGCTGGAATGGGCTTTCATCTTCATGCCAAGTATTTACTCGACCTTTAATGATCATGTACCCCTGTAAGGTATCGAGTTCAAAAGCGGGGGCAATATACTGCACCTCACCAACGGCTGGAATAATCGCTCCCACCATACGCTCACTCGCAAACCACGATGTACCGGTAAAATAGTACAAATTAGTGCCCGCATTAACATAAATAGCATCCAAGCCATGCTGTGTCATTAATCGCTGAGCATATTGAATACGTTGGGTAAACTCATCATCACTTATCGCCGCCATGCCATCGGTCATATTGGCTAATGTGGCTAATGCTTGTTGTGGGCTTGCGCCGCCGACACCCATTGTCATAGGATTTCCTTTGGTTATTGTTTTCGTTTTTGTTATCGTTTTTGTTATCGTTTTTGTTACCAGATTAACAGTAGATTGCTTATAACGTATCGTCTTACCTTATTTAAATATGCCAGATAATCAACATAGCCAACGATACCGTCTGCATCGTTTTGTTACCATCTTATACAATATAAGGTTACAATTTTAGTCTGCTAGCTAAACATAATGTCGGCGACTTCACTTGCCAGTTTACTGCCACACTTGCGATAATCGTTATTCATTCTACAGAGCTGAGTTCATCAGCCGCCTCCAACGGAGAAACCATGACCAATATCATTGCTAAGCGCCTTAGCGCCATTCGTCAGCAGCTTGAAGTTAATCAAATCGATGCCTTTATTATTCCCCGCGCCGACGAGTATTTAGGAGAATACGTGCCTGCACGTAATGAGCGCTTACAGTGGGCCACTGGCTTTACCGGTTCTGCAGGCATGGCCATAGTGCTAAAAGACCGCGCGGCAATATTTACCGACGGACGTTACACTGTGCAAGTACGCCAACAAGTGGATGGCAACCTATTTGAGTATTTAAGCCTGCATGACGATCCCAAAATTGACTGGTTAATCGACACCTTACCTGCTGGCGCTAGCGTCGGCATCGACAGTCGCTTACATACGCTGGCTTGGTATCAACAAACCAAAGCGCAATTTGATAAAGCCCACATTAATTTAGTTGAAGTTGATGACAATCCGATTGATGTGAGTTGGTTAGATCGCCCGGCGTTATCAGCATCCATCATGACTTTATTTAGTCATCAAGGCGCTGGACGCAATAGCATCGAGAAGCGCCAACAAATTGGCCAGCTGGTGAAAAAACAAGGCGCAGATGTCGCCCTTATCGCGGCATTAGATTCATGTTGTTGGTTACTCAATATCCGTGGTAACGACGTGCCCCGCTTCCCAGTGATCCTTGGCTGCGGGTTATTATCAGCCAATGGCGACATGACCTTTTTTACCGATTTAGCCAAAGTACCGCAAAACATTGAAGATCACGTAGGTGCAGGTGTTAGTTTTAAAGATGAAGCGGAACTGGCAAGGGTATTAGCCCAAATGAATGGGGTGAAGCTATTAGCCGACCCACATTCTGCCAACGCATACTCGCAGTTACTGGCACAAAAAGTCGGTGCTAAGCTGATTGCAGGACTTGATCCTGTTGCATTACCTAAAGCACAAAAAAATGCTGCCGAATTAGCCGGTATGCGGGCGAGTCATATTCGTGATGGCGCAGCCGTAAGCTGCTTTTTAGCTTGGTTAGACAATCAAGTTGCACAACACATTATGCATGATGAAGCACAACTGGCTGACAAGTTAGAAAGCTTTAGATTGCAAGACCCGCTGTACCGTGAGCCAAGCTTTGACACTATTTCAGCCACTGGCGCCAATGCCGCCATGTGCCATTACAACCACAATAATGGCACCCCAAGCACCATGACCATGGACAGCATTTACTTGGTCGATTCTGGCGCCCAGTACCTTGACGGTACTACCGATGTCACCCGCACCATCGCCATTGGCAAGGTGACAGATGAGCAGAGAAAAATGGTCACATTAGTATTAAAAGGCCATATTGCCTTAGATACGGCCCGCTTCCCTAAAGGCACGTCGGGTCAGCAGCTTGATGCCTTTGCACGCCAGCATTTATGGCAACACGGTTTTGATTATGACCATGGTACAGGCCATGGTGTCGGTCACTTTTTAAGTGTTCATGAAGGCCCACAGCGCATTGGTAAAAACGTCAACGCCGTGGCTTTACTGCCGGGAATGGTATTGTCGAATGAACCAGGTTATTACCGCGCCGATGGTTTTGGTATTCGCATCGAAAACCTCGTCACCGTGCAGCATTGCCAAGCCCTAGCCGGTGCAGAGCGTGAAATGTACGAGTTTGACGTATTAACCCATATTCCAATGGATGCACGTTTAGTCGATAAGTCGTTATTAACTGAATTTGAAGTGAATTGGTTTAATCAATATCAGCAAAAAGTACGTAATACCTTAGCACCACTGATGCAAGGCGACGCGCTAGCGTGGCTCAATAAAGTCACCATCGCCATGTAAGCTTTTATCGCTACCGCCAACATCAATAACCGATAACCAAAGGCTTAGGACAAGTAATTTGACCTAAGCCTTTTTTATACATGTGATATGACTTTAGATATTAATACCTTACGGATATCACTCTTGATATTTACAATCTATTAACGTTTAATGGCTGTCTTATGTTGTTCAAAAGCTTAGTTGGACGTACACAAAAAATGTATGCCTAAACGACTACGACATCAAGGTGAACTGATTGCAGGTAATTGAAGCTAAGATAGGATGATATAAATCAATAACTTACATGTCGGATATTATCAGGCAAGCCGTGCAATAAGCCTTAGATGCTATAAGTAATTGAAATCGTTAACAACACAAAAACGGTTGTTATTGAAGTGTTTGAATTGCCTTACGCAGTTTTATTGGTATCGGAAGCTGAAAATAATATTGTCGACATTTTTGATTACATAGTGTTCCCGAACAATATGCCAGCTCAACAGTTAATATGCATTAATCGTCATGGACAAGTGTTGTGGGTTGCTAAAAATCCTTCAGTACCAAACACCAGTGCATATACAAATTTTACCCGTTCTACCAATAATGTGCTGAGTAATAGTAGTCAATAATGTCGCAGGTTGCTCTTGTTCAATCGGCTTATCTACAGGGAAATGACTGGGTACGGAATTCACAAAATAATCACCTAACCAAAAGCAGCAACTGACGCTATCATTTGTCGCGGTGCTAAACGTTAGGTTTTTTAGCTCTCTTATCGTTTACTGATAATATCTATCTTGGGAAAATTTATGAAACATGAAGAGTTACCACAAGATCATTCTGATCAATTATTAAAAGTACTGCATCGCACGATCCGATTTGCGATAAGAATACTTGCCGTGTTGATGGTATTAGTCATTTTTTGGAGCGTTGCAGACGTTGTCTATGTTATCTATAGCAAAGTGATAGTACCCCCGTATTTTCTCCTCGATGCTGAAGATATTCTTGAGACTTTTGGCGCTTTTATGCTTGTGCTCATAGCCGTTGAAATCTTTATTAATATTCGTTTATACCTTGGGTCAAATATTATCCCAGTAGAATTAGTGATTGCCACCGCTCTTATGGCTGTAGCGCGGAAAGTTATCGTGTTAGATCTTAAACTTGTTTCTTCAGAACACATCATAGGTCTTGCTTTGGTAACAATTGCATTGGGCATATCATACTGGTTAGTAAAACAAAGAAACGCATCCCAAACCTGACAAGTGCTTGCTACAGATTGGATACAGATCTCACCCTTTTTGCGCTAGGCATTAACGAGCCAACAACGGCACCTAATTGAAGAACCCGGTGTTAGCTTTATTTATCAGGTATAAGGAAATATGATGATCATCTCAAACACCCCCGAAATTTCTGGCTATAAAATTGTTGAATCAATCAACCTTGTCACCGGAAGCATGGTTCAGTCAAAACATATCGGTAGAGATATTATGGCGAGACTCAAAACCATCATTGGTGGTGAAGTGGCTGGTTATACTGAAATGCTGATCGAGGCCAGAGAGGAAGCATTGAGACGAATGATGACACAAGCAAAAAGCAAAGGTGCTAATGCTGTTGTCAACGTAAGATTTACGACAAGCGCTATTGCAGTTGGCATGTCAGAACTTTTAGTTTATGGAACTGCCGTTGTTGTAGAGAAAAGCTAATCGGGTTGCTGGGGTCTCTAAGCTCCAGCCCTAACCACTCTAGATGCTGCTTCGCACGACAATCACGTTTCTCCGATACCAACACGACCTGAAATTCCTTGTGGTCACCTTGAGCCTAAGACGCTGTGGCGATATAAGTCTTCCTGAACTCTTTCGGATGACATAAATCAGACTTTTGGAAGCGTTTTTTACATGATGTATATGACAATAACTTAATCCAGATTAAAGATTTTCATATACATTATCGGTAGTATTTACCATCGCTCATCGCACATACCAAACACACTCAAGATAAGAACAGCCATGTAATAAGCATGGCTGTTCTTATCTTGTTCTTTATAAAGCTGATGAATAATACTAAAAACGATTTTTAAGAGGATTGGACTTGAGTACTTTGTTTACAGAAACTCGTATTGGCAAAATGAGATTGAAAAACCGCTTTATTAGAAGCGCTACGTGGGAAAATATGGCAACAGAAGATGGCCATATGACGGATAAGCTATACGCTATCTACGAAGAACTTGCCAAAGGCGAAGTCGGCCTAATTGTAACGGGTTATGCCAATATTGTAGAAGAAGAGAAGCCAAATGCCGGCATGATGGGAATGTACAATGATTCCTTTATCGATGAATACAAAAAGCTCACCGAGTTAGTCCACCGCAATGATGCTAAAATAGTGATGCAGCTTGCTTACGGTGGCACAAAAACCACTCACAATGTAGGTGAAAGGGTGATCTATGCGCCGAGTGAAGTGTGTGAAAGAGGCACACAAACATTAGGCAAAGCGATGACTAAAGATGAAATAGATTACATCATTAAGGCATTTGCTCAAGCAAGCAGAAGAGCCCAACAATCAGGGTTTGATGGTGTAGAAATACACGCTGCACATAGCTATTTAATCAATCAGTTCTTGAGCCCATATTACAATCAAAGACAAGATGAATATGGTGGCAGCCTAGACAATCGGATCAGATTATTAGTAGAGATCTATGCTGAGATTAGAAAGCTTGTGGGTAATGAGTATCCAATATTAGTTAAATTGACCGCATCGGAGTTTTTTGATGGTGGGTTAACCTTTGATGAAACACGTATTATTTGTAAAAAGTTAGCCGCCATAGGGGTTGATGCCATTATCATCTCAGGGAATATACATGGCAAAGCAAGCACCATGATTGGCGAATCTTTTGATGGATATAACATTCAACAACAAGGCTATTTTCATGAATATGGGCAAGTTATTAGCGCAGAAGTTAATGTACCCATTATTACCGTTGGTGGATTAAGTGATATTAGTGCGATAGAAGAGATTGCAAATACAACCAATATTCAATGTTTTGCGATCTCAAGACCTTTGCTTGCTGAACCTCATTTAATTAAGCGCTGGAAAGAAGGCAACAGAGCACCTGTTGATTGTGAAAGATGCTCAAAATGTCGCACAAGACGTGGCAATTTTTGTGTTGTCCACAAGAAGAGATAATAAAGACTCGATCGCTTTTAAACTAAGCATTAACACCTTGATGTCCAGAAATGAGCTGAAAAGGCTCATCTGGCTAGGTATTATAAAATGATATCACCCCATTAATGTCTATCAGAGTGCATTCCTATCTGATAGATATTAGTCTATTTCATGTTAAGGCATTGGCCATTAAGGCATAGGGCCCCTATACCCTTGTTTATAAATAAATAGTTATTCCGCAGCATGAGTTCAGCAACAACTACATACTGACCCCCATTACTCTGATCTTAAGATAATATATTCTATATCCTATGTTGTTGTGATCTATTTTCGTACAACTTAAGTATTAGTATCGGATCATTTTTCAGTAACTTTTTTCAGTAACTTTTTTCAGTAGAGAGGGATTATGTGGTTTAGTTCAAAAGTTTATAGAAAAGCACTGGCAGCACAACTAATTATCACCCACCCATCAATCAGCGGCTATTGTGGTCGAGGTTAACAACTGCGCTAATCATAAGTGAGTAAGATTTGTTGGCATTGCAATTAAGATCGGTAATCACATTAACTGTCGTACAGGACTTAACGTCTTTATGGCATTATTTAATATGGCAGTCACAGTCACGCTGTGGCCCATTGTTAGGCCGATAGTTAGGCCGATTAAAAGAGGATGGGGGAATTTCATTATCCATGTTGTTCGCAACGAGTGAAAACAGCGTTACTCCTCGCTTAAGCGGGTTAACATTGCTAACACTCATCTTTGAGGAGTATGTTTGGCTGCCTACTTCTGCGTTGAATGACTTCAGAAGGGAGCGCCATTCTTTTATTCATTCGTGTTGAATTAGTTTGTCAAAATGCACTAAGTAGATGTTTTTTAGACCTCTTGGTATAACATCAAAAATGTTCTGCCATAAATGCTTTGATGAGATTGATAAAGTCATTCTGCGCTAACTTTGCACACTTCAGTGTTTGTTCATGGGATAGGGCTACATCTCCTAGGCCTTCTGCCATATTAGTGATAGCACAGATAGCCAGTACCGGGAGATTACAGTGAGCAGCTGATATAACCTCAGGTACTACAGACATTCCGACTACGTCTCCGCCGATTATCTGCATCATGCGGATTTCGGCAGCCGTTTCGAAATTCGGTCCACTGTAAGAGACAAAAACTCCTTCTGTGGCATTAATACCCTCTTTTTTTGCCACCGCCAATGCTTGCATACGTAAGGATTTATCATAAGCATTCGCTAAGCTAAAAAAGCGTGGGCCATAGGTGTCATCATTACGACCAGTCATAGGTGTGCCTGGCATGGTATTGATGTGATCGTTGAAGATAACCAGGGATCCGACGTCAATAGTCTCGGGGCGTAAAGACCCTGCAGCATTGGTCACAATGAGCAGTTCGCAGCCTAAACGTTTAAAAGTACGCACCGGATTGGTCATGACTTTCATGCTTTGGTGTTCGTAGTAATGGCCGCGGCCTTTCATGCAAACAACGTCAATACCATTCATTCGCCCCAGCACTAACTCGCCAGAGTGACCTTCGACAGTGCTGACAGGGAAGCCATCAAGATCTTCATAGGCAATACAAACTTTGTCTTCCAGTTCGTCGGCAAGGCTTCCCAAGCCGGAACCTAAGATGAATGCAGCCTTGGGACTAAAATGTGGTTTACGATCTGAAATGGTAGCTAGCGCATTGTCTACAGGATCGATCTTCATGGTTTATTCCTTACTGATTAATTATCTTAAGGTTAATTTACCCCAAGCTTTATTCTCAATTAATCACTAAATTCAACACTATTATCCTGATTTTAAGTACAATATGATTGCCAAATATTGAGGACCGGATAATGGATATTAATGAAAATGTACTAAATGGTCGTATAACATTGAAAATGCTTCGTTATTTTTATGCAGTGTCTCAATGTATGCATTTTGGGCAAGCTGCAGAACAACTTAATATTTCAACATCGCCCTTAAGTGCTCAAATTAAAGCGTTAGAGTCGGTGCTTGATGTGACCTTATTTGAGCGAACGACCCGCCATGTTCAGCTCACTGAAGTGGGTTTGATATTAAAACAGGAGTGTGCACTATTATTCGATATGTTTCGTGATTCGGTAAACAAGGTGGCTAAGGCGGGGCGGGAGTTAGATAACACAATCAACATAGGGTTAATGAGCTCGGTCTTTTGGACCGGTTTCGGCACAGTTCTAAGAGAGTTCAAAAAGCGTTATCCGCAATATACCTTTAATTTTATTGAGCTATCGCCAGAGATGCAGAAACAAGCGTTAAGCGAGCATCGTATCGATATAGGATTAGCCCGATTCGCTGATACCCGTAACATTTATCCACTGAGTGAAAGGCTTTTATACGCAGAACCCATGTGTGTTTTGGTGTCGGATGAGCATGCATTGAAAATGAAACAAAGTCTCAGTATGGATGAGCTTATTAATCAAGAGTTTGTGTTTATGAAGCGTACTAACTCTGCATCCACCGATATGATTATTGAGCGACTTTTAGCCAGCGGCTTTTACCCTAAGGTGACTCAGGAAGTTATTGAGCCTACGACGTTAATGGCTGTTGTGGCGACGAGCACTATGGTATCGATTGTGCCTCAAAGTTATCGTCAACATCAATGGCACAATGTGTGTTTTATTCCGTTAAAAGAGTCTATTCAAGCCGATATTTACGCAATTTATGACAGCCGGAGTGAAAGAGAGTCCGTGAATGTGTTTTTAGCAGAAATACCCGCTTTACTGAGTTTACAAAATATCAATTAGCGAATGAATTCGAATAGATGCCCCGCTCAAATGTTGAGGATTTAATCCGCTTAACCTAAGCGGCAGAAATGGGGGACTTTTGTGAGATGGTATTACATCATGTCTTCAGTTCTGTCTTGTTCACGTCAGGTTCCAGGGCGAGATCGTGAACGTTTTTTAAACAATTTAACTCACTATTTGACGTTAACATCTCGCTATGATCTTATACT
>NZ_JBEOPO010000045.1:0-35736 GCF_040310145.1 Shewanella sp. S1-49-MNA-CIBAN-0167
TGACTGATGGGGCTCGAACCCACGACAACCGGAATCACAATCCGGGACTCTACCAACTGAGCTACAATCACCACTGATATCAATTCTACTAACCAATACGAAAGAACCACTACATGCCGAATGGTGCGCCCAGAAGGATTCGAACCTTCGGCCTTACCCTCCGGAGGGGTACGCTCTATCCAGCTGAGCTATGGGCGCTCGCCTTGGTTAGCGAGGCATATAATATGGATAAAACACCGCCGCGTCTAGCCCTGATTTGCATTTTTTAACTGACTGATTAACTTTTGACTCATTTTGGGTGACTATTTACTCATTTGCGATAGTTATTAACATTGTGCTCACATTTATTTCGCTTGGATAACAATTGAATTTATGGTAATAATAATGACTGTTCAACAATATTTTTCCAAATATTTTAATAGGATAGAGCAAGGAATATGGATACGGATACGGATATAAGTCACACAAAAACATCCTCAAGTGTTGAGCACCTACAAAAAAGGATTGCTCGCTTGAGAGGTCTGGCTAAAAAATATAAACGTTCCGAAATTATCCAAAATGCCCTCCTTGGTATTTCCAATATTGCGACGCAAGTAGCATCACTTGATGATTTTTACCAACGGGTGCATTTAAATTTACAACAACTTATTCCTGCAGAAAACTTTTTTATTGCATCGCAAGATCCCAAAACGGGATTGACCAGTTTACCTTTTTTTGCCGACCAACAAGATTCTCACCCCACAGAGCTCTATCCAGACCAAGAAATATCAGCGTTGCTTAATAGTGGCCTAACGGGTTATGTGCTTCGTAATGGTGAACCTTTATTATGTGACGATAATAAGTTTAATCAATTAATCGCCAGTGGCGACATTAAAAGCCTTGGATCGCCGTGCCATCAATGGCTCGGCGTACCCATCAAAAACCAAGATGTTGTCAGTGGCGTACTCGTAGTACAAAGTTATAACGAAGCCAATACCTATGGTGAACTTGAATTAGAACTAATGGGTTTTATATGTCACCATATTTCCGGCGTCATGGAGCGACTTCAACATCATCAACAACTTGAACAAGCCATTGTTGAACGGACCAAGGAACTCAGCCAAGCTTATGAAAAGGTTAAAATCGAAGTTAAAGAAAGGGTAAAAGCAGAAAAACTTCAACGAACGCTATTTGAAATAGCCGACCTGTCTGCATCAAATGTGCTGCAACAAGATTTTTACCCTCGTCTTCATAATATTATTAGCCAGTTAATCCCTGCACATAATTGCTTTATCTCACTGATTAACGATAATAATACGTTGTCGTTCCCGTTTTACGTGTCACAAATGGCAGCCGAATATCCCGCATCTCGCCCAATGCAGGATGGATTGACCGAGTACATTCTTGATCATAAGTTACCTCAGTTGTTATCCGCCAAAGATATTGCCCAAATGGTCGATAGAGGTGAAATCTATGCAAAATCACCAGAATTAAACAAAACCAATAGAATGCATCAATGGATAGGTATTCCATTGATCATTAATGGTGATATCGCGGGCGCGTTAACCATTTATAGCTTAGATGACGACCATATTTATCAATTGAAAGATTTAGAGCTACTGACATTTGTTTCCCAACACATGGCCAATGCTATTGAGCGTAAATTGGCGACTGAGTCGCTGAAAAATAGCCATGAGCAGTTAGAGGATAAAGTGGTTAAACGCACTCAAGCACTCGCTGAACTCAACAATAATCTTCAACAAGAGATAAATCAGCGCCGCAAAATTGAAGATCAACTGCTGCACGACGCGCAACATGATGGGCTGACGGGTTTACCTAATCGCAGCTATTTAATGGAGCGATTGTCACAAGCATTAAAACACTTGCGCCGTCATGGCTTAGATCAGTTTGCATTGTTATTTATCGATCTTGATAGATTTAAAGTGATCAATGATTCTTTTGGTCACTTAGAAGGCGATCGATTTTTAATTGAAACTGCGCAACGCATAAAGTCATGTATTCGCGACAACGATACTCTGGCACGAATGGGGGGAGATGAATTTGTCATCTTGCTTGACTCAATTAATGCTACTGAAGACGCTGTCGAAGTCTGCGAGCGTATTTTACAGACATTATCAATGCCCTATCAGCTAGCCAAACAAGAATTTATTTCTGGTGCCAGTATCGGGGTTGCATTTAGCGGGCGTAATAAATTGGTTACCAGTGAATCGCTGCTGCGTGATGCTGACGCCGCTATGTATCAAGCTAAAGCCAATGGCAAAGGCTGTTTCGTCATTTTTGATGACAAGCTCAGCGCTCAATCTCAGCAACAACATGCATTAGAAATTGATTTTAAGAAGGCTCTCGACCAGCAAGAGTTTCAGATACGCTACGTTGAAGTGGTCGACTTTACCACAGGTGAAATTATTGCTATCGAACCACAAGTTGAGTGGCATCACCCAGAACAGGGCATCATTGAACACGTAAAAATGAAACACTTAGCGGTACAATATCAACTAACGCTTAATTTAGATGGTTATATGTTTGCCCATTTAAACGATCAGTTTCAGTCGCTCAAACAACAATATGGTGCCGATGTTCATTTTCATTTATCGATTTGCAGCCAACACATTAAAAATAAATTTGTATTACGCAACCTTAAAAACACTATCAAAAACAGCAATATCGATTTAAGTAAGTTAATGTTGTTTTTCAACGAAAAAGCCTTAGTTCAAGACACTGAAAATCATATTAACGGTTTTGAGATCATCTCACAGTTAGGCGTGCTAATTGGCATTGATGGCTATGGTACAGGTTACAGCTCTCTAAGTTGTCTCAGCTTTTTACCCATTCAAGCATTGAAATTGGATGAAGACATTAGTAAACACTTACTTAATGATAAACAATTACAGTTAGTCAGGGCTTACCAACTCACCGCTGCAACCCTTCAGTTTGATATGTATGCTACTACCGTAGACACCCAGCAACAGGTTAGACAATTTTTAGCCTTGGGTTATGTCCGCGGACAAGGTCGTGCATTAAGTAAGTTATTTTGTGAAAAAAAGCCCTATATATCTTGTGCATGATCAATAAGCCAAACGGGTTCATGACTCTTTTTTAAACATGTCGCGTAAATTGGCAATATGACTTTTGCCGGTTTCCACCCGTTGTTGTTCAGTTTGCACCGGTTTGCGGTTTTCCCAAATGAGGTCATCTTGCGGTAACTCAAGTAAAAAACGACTGGGTTCGCAACGAATCGTTTCACCAAATTGACGTCGCTCACGGCATATCACAAACCATAATTCACGTTGTGCACGGGTTATCCCCACATAAGCCAGTCGACGTTCTTCATCGACATTTTCCTCATCAATACTCGATTGATGTGGCAAGATCCTTTCTTCAACTCCCACCATAAATACAAAAGGATATTCCAGTCCTTTAGAGGCATGTAAGGTCATTAACTGAACTTGATCGCCACCTTCATCCTCACTGTTACGTTCCATCATATCGCGCAGCGTTAATCGAGTGACCACTTCGGGCAACGTCATCGGTTCATCTAACTCATCACCTTCGAGCATTTCGGTAACCCAACGATACAATTCAGAAATGTTCTTCATGCGCATTTCAGCCGCTTTGGCACTGGTACTGGTCTCGTATAGGTAATCTTCGTAATTTATTTTACGGATCAATTGTTTAATCGCCTCAACAGGCTCGCCACGTGTTGCAACCTCTCCAGTATCAACAATAAACGTTCCAAACTGATACAAAGAGTTAACCGCCGCAGGCGCTAGATGATGGTTGAGCTCAACATCAAAAATCGCTTCAAATAACGAGATATGTTTTTGATTGGCAAAATGACCTAAACGCTCCAGTGTCGCAGGACCGATACCACGCTTGGGTAAGTTAACCACCCGCAAAAAGGCATTATCATCATCAGGGTTCACCACTAAACGCAAATACCCCATAATATCTTTAATTTCTGCACGAGAAAAAAAGGATTTACCACCACTAATCTTATAAGGAATACGGTTGGTAATGAGTGCCCGTTCAAGTAAACGAGACTGATGATTACCTCGGTATAAAATGGCGTAATCACCAAACTTGGTCCGCCCAACAAACTTATGCCGAATAATCTCCGCCACCACTCGTTCAGCTTCTTGTTCTTCGTTAGCGGCAATTAATATTCTTATCGGTTCACCATAAGCTAACTCACTAAATAACGCCTTGTCGTACACATGAGGGTTATTGGCAATCAAAATATTGGCGGCACGTAAAATACGTTGGCTGGAACGATAGTTTTGCTCTAATTTAATCAGTTTAAGCCTTGGATAGTCGGTCCCTAACAACACTAAATTTTGTGGTTTCGCGCCGCGCCAAGAATAAATAGACTGATCATCATCGCCCACCACAGTAAAACGTGAGCGTTCACCCACCAAGAGTTTCACTAATTCATATTGGCTGGTATTGGTATCTTGATATTCATCCACCAGCAAATATTGAATTTTAGTCTGCCAACGAGTGCGCACTTCTTCATTCATACGCAACAATAACGTTGGAATTAAGATCAGATCATCAAAATCGAGCGCATTATAAGATTTCATATGCTGAGCATACCGTTGGTACAACATGGCAAATAACTGGCTTTGCTCATCTTTTGCCATATTTTTCGCTTGCTGAGGGATCACTAATCCCCCCTTCCAATTTGATATCGCTGATGCCAAAGATTTGATTAGGTCTTTATCTTCATCTAATTCATCTTCAGTCAGTTCTTTTAATAAGGCGAAGGTATCTTGGTCATCAAACAAAGAAAAACCGGCCTTAAGCCCAAGCACTTTATGCTCGCGCTTAATAATTTCGAGTCCTAAGGTGTGAAAGGTTGAGATCCATAATCCACGGGCATCTTTTCGACCCATAGACTGAGCCACACGCTCTTTCATTTCACGAGCGGCTTTATTGGTAAAGGTGACGGCGGCAATATTGCGGGCTTTATAGCCACATTTTTCGACTAAGTAAGCAATTTTATTAATGATCACCCGTGTTTTACCACTCCCCGCGCCCGCGAGCACTAAGCATGGACCCGATACATAATGTACGGCTTCATTTTGCCCTGGATTGAGTTTCATTAATCATTACACCTTACTTAACCTTAAACGAAGACGGATCATAGCAGAATCACCTCGCGACGGTTAACGAAAATCACAGTTAGGTTTTGGAAAATCGCCGACCTCGGTTACAATTGAATCAATATATCAGTAGGGAATAATTATGATTAATCCAAAGAAAATAGAAGAGCTCGCTAAACAGCTTAGTGACAATCTACCTAACGGCGTAAAGCAATTTGCTGGGGAATTTGAAGAACGCAGTAAACAAATACTTCAAAACCAACTGATGAAATTGGATGTTGTTTCCCGTGAAGAGTTTGAAGTGCAGCAGCACGTGTTACTTAAAACCCGTGAAAAGCTTGAAGCATTACAAGCACAAGTGAATGAGTTAGAAAAAAAGTTAGCTGACTAACGACTAATTTCTAACAGGCATAAAAAATGACGCTATAAAGCGTCATTTTTATGATTACGCAAAACTGATGTTTTATTTTAGCGACTCTTCTAATGCACGTAAGCAAAGGGCGACGTTTTCACGACGAGCACTAAAGCCCATTAAGCCGATACGCCATGCTTTACCCGCTAATGCCCCTAAACCTGCGCCAATTTCTAAATTATATTCTTCCAATAAATGCTTACGCACTGCAGCGTCATCAACACCCTCTGGAATATATACAGTATTGAGTTGAGGTAAACGTGACGACTCTTCAACCACAAATTTAAAACCAAGTTGGGTTAGTCCATCACGTAATAATAGGTGCATTTTACGGTGTCTTGCCCACGCATTTTCAAGCCCTTCATTGGCAAGCAAACGTAAAGACTCGTGGAGCGCGTATAAGGCATTCACTGGAGCGGTGTGATGATAACTGCGCTTAGCGCCAGCACTATTACCCCAATAACCCATGACTAAAGTTTGATCTAAGAACCAACTTTGCACTTGGGTAGTACGGGCTTTTAGTTTCGCCACCGCTTTAGGAGAAAATGACACTGGTGATAAACCGGGTACACAAGATAAGCATTTTTGGCTGCCAGAATAAATCGCATCAATGCCCCACTCATCCACTAGCAATTCAACACCACCAAGTGACGTCACCGCATCGACAATGCTGATACAGTCATGCAATTGCGCCAAGGTACACAAGGTTTTGGCATCCGATAATGCCCCGGTTGATGTTTCAGCATGCACAAAGGCTAAAAATTTGGCATCGGGATGCGCCACAAGTGCGGTTTCAACTTTATCTGGGCATACTGGTTCACCCCATTCATTGTCGACCACAACGGCTATACCGCCAACGCGCTCAACGTTTTGGCGCATACGTTCACCAAACACCCCATTGCGGCACACAATCACCTTTTCGCCAGGCTCAACTAAGTTAACAAAGCAAGTTTCCATACCCGCACTGCCTGGCGCCGATACCGCTAAGGTCATTTCGTTTTTGGTTTGAAAAGCATATTGAATTAAGCTTTTTAATTCATCCATCATGCCGACAAAAAGTGGGTCAAGGTGACCGATAGTCGGTCGTGATTGGGCCGCAAGCACTTCGGGATACACATCAGATGGGCCTGGGCCCATTAGAATTCGGCACGGTGGCATAAAAGCTGGAATTGTTGGCACGGGTAACATCAATGTCTCCTTAAAATGAGGTCGAATACGCTAAATACTAATTACATTAATACGATTAGTATTACTAGCATATGGAAAAATTTACCCTACATATAAAGCAACCCCAATGACATGATGCCGCGACGGCATCGTATATTGGCGATTTGGAACACAGCCACGAATATTTTTTCGTTTTAGGCGCACTGACAATACCACATTGAGGCACTAAATCACCTCTGGAGGGTATTTTAACATCAATTACCGCTTCGCTTAGCGCTATTCAAAAATAACTGATATGCCGGACTGTGGGTTTCTTCTTGATAAACGAAACCTAAGTCTGTTAAAAACTGGGCAAACGCCACACCGTCTTTCTCCGGTACTTCAAAGCCGGCTAACACTCGGCCAAAGGCTGCGCCATGGTTACGATAATGAAATAAACTGATATTCCACTTGCTCTGTAAGGTGGTTAAAAACTTCAACAATGCCCCAGGATGTTCAGGGAACTCAAAGCTAAACAAGCGCTCTTCTAGCGGTTCAAGTGGATGACCACCGACCATATAACGCACATGCAGTTTAGCGGTTTCATCTTGAGATAAATCTTGAACTTCAAATCCTTCCAATTCAAGTTTAGCGATAATCTCGCTTAGCTCTGCTTGGCCCCCCGTAAGACGAATGCCGGCAAACACCACTGCAATGTCACGGCTACTAAAGCGATAGTTAAACTCGGTCATCACCCGTTTATCGAGTAACTGACAAAAGCGTAAAAAACTGCCTGGCTTTTCAGGGATTTTCACCGCTAACACCGCTTCTTTTTGCTCAGCTAATTCGCAGCGTTCAGACACATAACGTAAGCTATGAAAATTGACGTTTGCGCCACTCAAGATAGCCGCCACTTTTTTCGGTGCATCAACCGCATCGCCTTGTTGCGCCATGTATTTTTTAAGCCCCGCAATCGACAAGGCTCCGGCGGGTTCAGCTATTGCACGAGTATCTTCAAAAATATCTTTTACCGCCGCGCAAATTTCATCGGAAGTAACGGTAACCACCTCATCAACGTATTCACGCGCTAAGCGAAATGGCTCAGTACCAATGCGTTTAACCGCAACGCCATCAGCAAATAACCCCACTTGAGCCAATGTTACCGGTTCATCGGCTTCTAATGCCGCCTTTAAGCACGCCGCATCTTCTGGTTCAACCCCAATGATCCTCACTTGTGGCATCACCGCTTTATAATAGGCCGCAATACCGGCGATTAATCCACCACCGCCAACAGGCACAAACACGATTTCAATATCCCGTTGTTGTTGTACCATTTCTTGGGCAATGGTGCCTTGACCAGCAATCACCGCTTCATCATCAAACGGGGCGATATAAACACGCCCTTCTGTTGCCGACAGATTTTTAGCATACTCATTGGCTTGATCAAACGCTTGCCCATGTAGCACTACATTGCCACCTAAGCGTTTCACTGCATCAATTTTAATATCAGGCGTAGTACTTGGCATCACAATAACGGCATTAATACCGCGGCAGGCGGCAGACATCGCCACACCTTGAGCGTGGTTACCCGCAGACGCACACACCACGCCTTTATCACATTCATCTTGAGTTAACGCTGCGATACGATTGTAGGCACCGCGGATCTTAAACGAATGCACGGGTTGCATATCTTCACGCTTTAAATACACCTGACAACCAAAGCGAGCAGACAATTTATTCATGCTCGACAGTGGCGTCACTTTAGCGACATCATAAACAGACGACAGTAAAATTTTCTGCAAATAATAATGGGCTAAATCTAATTGAGTTTGAGACGCTAAAGCCAACATATTACCCCTCCAGCTTAGAACGATCACGAACAGCACCTTTATCAGCACTGGTCGCCAGTAATGCATAGGCTTTAAGTGCTAATGAAACATAACGCTCGCGAGAAACCGGTTTCCAACCTAACGGACCTTTGGCATCCATAGCATTGCGGCGACGAGTAATCTCTTCATCACGGACATTAAGTTGAATACTACGCTGAGGAATATCGATGGCAATTTGATCGCCATTTTCAATTAACGCAATAGTGCCACCTGACGCCGCTTCTGGTGATACATGGCCAATTGATAAACCTGAGGTGCCACCGGAAAAACGACCATCGGTGATTAATGCACATTTAGCGCCTAAACCACGCGATTTCAAATAAGTTGTTGGATAGAGCATTTCCTGCATACCTGGGCCGCCTTTTGGGCCTTCGTAGCGGATCACCACCACATCACCTTCAATCACTTCGCCGCCTAAAATGCCGGCTACTGCATCATCTTGGCTTTCATACACACGGGCATTGCCAACAAAGGTTAAATTAGACTCATCCACCCCTGCTGTTTTCACAATACAACCATCAACGGCAACGTTACCTGACAATACGGCTAGGCCACCTTCTTGACTAAACGCAAACTCACGCGAACGAATACAGCCATGTTCGCGATCATCATCGACACTGTCCCAGCGACAATTTTGACTAAATGCTTTAGTGGTTGGAATACCTGCCGGGCCAGCACTAAAAAAGCGAATAATGTCAGGGTCACTAGTCTGTTTAATGTCGTACTTGGCTAACACTGATTTTAAATCGCCGCCATCATCAGCGGCCACATGCGGCACATCGTTATGCAATAAACCCGCGCGGTCTAACTCACCTAAAATACCCATCACCCCACCAGCACGGTGGACATCTTCCATATGATATTGAGGCGTTGATGGCGCAACCTTACATAAATGAGGCACTAAGCGCGATATGCGGTCAATATCCGCCATGGTAAAGTCAATTTCGGCTTCTTGCGCCGCGGCCACTAAATGCAACACAGTATTAGATGACCCGCCCATAGCAACGTCTAATACCATGGCATTTTCAAACGATTTAAATGAGGCTATATTGCGCGGCAATGCTGTTTCATCGTCATGCTTGTAATAACGCTCAGCCAACTTCATTACACGGCGACCGGCTTCTAAAAATAATTCACGACGATCTTCATGAGTTGCCAGCATAGAGCCGTTACCTGGTAACGACAATCCCAGAGCTTCAGTCAAACAGTTCATTGAATTGGCGGTAAACATTCCCGAGCACGAACCACAAGTAGGGCATGCACTGCGCTCAATTTGCTTACTGTCTTCATCGCTGACATTGGTATCGGCTCCCGCTACCATCGCATCAACTAAATCAAGCTTAATAATTTGATCAGATAACTTAGTTTTACCCGCTTCCATTGGACCGCCCGACACAAAGACTACCGGGATGTTTAACCGCAACGCCGCCATTAACATGCCAGGAGTAATTTTATCGCAGTTAGAAATACACACTAATGCATCAGCACAATGGGCATTGACCATGTATTCGACGCTATCGGCAATTAACTCACGTGACGGTAGACTGTACAACATGCCACCGTGACCCATAGCGATACCATCATCTACGGCAATGGTGTTGAACTCTTTGGCAATACCGCCCGCTTCTTCAATGGCGCCGGCAACTAATGACCCCATGTTCTTTAAATGCACATGGCCAGGCACAAACTGAGTGAACGAATTGGCAATCGCGATAATGGGCTTACCAAAATCATTTTCTTTCACTCCAGTGGCACGCCATAGTGCGCGGGCGCCTGCCATGTTGCGGCCTTCGGTACTGGTTGCTGAACGTAATTTGGGCATTACAAATATCCTTGTTTACTACAGTGCTCGTTAGCGGTTTTTCCAATAACGACTAAATAATCTCTAACTAAATAGTATCTAACTAAATCGTGCTTGGCTCAATCGTAAGCGCTAGCCGTTGGCGACCTTGTTTAACGGTATCGCAGATAACACCTTACAATGAGTCACGTCGATTAATTTGTCTAACTGGGTACTCAGCAGTTCAATGGCACGTTCGGCCTCAACCCATAAGTCTACTGCCATGCTGGCATCGTCATTGATACGCACTTGCATTTGGGTGACTGTAAACCCACGATGGCGAGTAACACGTAGTAGGCGTTCAAGCACTTCAGGGCAATGTTGAACGGTTATTTCTAATGCATGCATCATGTTTGCTTCTCCATTTGATCCATCATTTCACTATTACTCGCACCCGGTGGTACTAAAGGCCACACGTTAAAGGCATCATCAATCGACACATGCAGCATGTAAGGACCACTACTGTTTAACATATCTTCTAATCCTTGCTCGACTTGATCGGCACGCGTTATCGTTCGACCTGGTATATCAAATGCTGATGCCATAAGGACAAAATTAGGATTATCAGATAAGTCTGTTTCACTGTAGCGCTCTTCAAAAAACAGTTGTTGCCACTGTTTAACCATACCGAGTTTTTGATTATCCATCAGTAGGATTTTTACCGGCAACTTACGGCGTTTGATTGTGGTTAATTCTTGAACGTTCATCATAAACGAGCCGTCACCAGAGACCGTGACCACAGTCGCATCGGGTCGCGCAACTTGAGCGCCAATCGCGGCGGGTAAGCCAAAACCCATGGTGCCTAAGCCTGCACTTGATAAGTGATCTTCAGGGCGACGAAACCACATGTGCTGCGCCACCCACATTTGATGTTGACCCACATCGCAGGCGACCACACTGTCTTCAGGTAATTTATTGGCTAAACGACGTAACATCGCTGGGGCATAAATTAACTCACCCGGATGTTGGTAATCCCATTGGTGCTTAAGAGATAACGCCTCAACATCTGCTTGCCACTGACCAATATCAAGCTGGCCAGTCACTGCGGCCGTTAATGCGGGTAACACCAAGCTCAACTCGGCTGCAATCGCTACGTCAGCTTGGCGTAACTTGCCGATTTCGGCAGCATCGATGTCTAAATGCAATACTTTGGCATTACTGGCAAAACTGGCAAGGCGACCGGTAACACGGTCATCAAAGCGTGCACCTACTACCATTAATAAATCGCATTCTTGCACTGCAAGGTTTGCGCCTTTGCCACCATGCATGCCCAACATGCCTAAATAACCTTTAGTACCATGTGCAATGCTGCCCAAGCCTTTTAAGGTCGCCACCGAGGGGACGCCTGTGGCGGCGATAAACTGACGTAAATGCGCAACCGCGCCAGCCATTCCAACACCACCACCGACATACAGCATAGGTTTTTTAGCCTGCTTAATTAACGCTGCTGCAGCGTCTAATTCACTGACTTGGGGTTGTAATTCATCGGTAACGCTTTGAAGCGGTGTTTTGTATTCTAATGAAGCCAGTTGGATGTCTTTTGGAATATCAACTAACACCGGACCAGGACGTCCTGCTGCGGCGATTTCAAATGCGCGATATAAGGTAGGAATAAGCTCATTGATGTCGGTGACCATAAAACTGTGTTTAGTGCACGACAACGACATGCCTAATACATCAATTTCTTGGAATGCGTCAGTACCAATCACACTGCTAGAGACTTGACCGGTTATGGCCACTAGCGGAACAGAGTCAAGCAGAGCATCGGCGAGTGAGGTGACTAAGTTAGTGGCGCCAGGACCGGATGTAGCAAAGCACACTCCTGTTTTACCACTCGCACGAGCATACCCCACCGCAGCAAACGCGGCGCCTTGCTCATGACGGCTAAGCAAGTGCTCTACCGGACCGCCATAAAGGGCATCGTAGATTGGCATAATCGCCCCACCAGGATAACCAAATACGGTTGTCACACCATGTGCTGCTAGTACTTTAATTACTGCATCAGCGCCGCGCATTTTCTGTACTGCTTCCATATGTTGCTCTCTACTTCGTCAATGTATCTGCTGCTCTACTGTGGAATGTTTAGGTCTTTTATTTTTACTTAGGGCTAAAACTAAAAAACCCCCGGTCCTTTCGGAGCGGGGGTTTTTGCAATCTGTGTGACTCTTAGGTCAGTCTAGTTGTCAAAACGCCACCCCCGCGGTGATTTAATAATCACTACGGTAATAATTTCGAGAATGAGTATGGTTGCGTGGTTTAACATATTATCGACTGTATCCTAGGTATCTTTGTTGATTTATTTAGTGGTATTTAACCACAACCTTTATGGCGTACTTAAATAAGTACCATAAAAGAATTACCCAATACAACTAAAAAATCTACTTTGTAAAAAAATTCAGCTTCCCTGCCGAGACAATGCAAACAACCACAAAAACTATAAGCGTGTTATTAAGTGACTAATCACTTGTTAATAATCAATTAACAATCAATTAACAACAGTCACTTAACAACAATCTAACGATTTGTTTTCCCAACAGCCCAATTGACAAGATGAACCGTACGATTGATGCCTGTCCGACAACATAAACATGCTGCAAACAACTAAGCGGGTACTTCACCCATCACTTTATACGTTAGCTCGCTTCAACAATACTCTTCATATCCGTCATGTAACCACGTAATTCAGCGCCGATAAACTCAACTTCTGTATTACGAATTTTTTCATTTACGTCGATTAAGCGAAGGTTATCAACACCAGTTGCTTGTTCCTTAAGACCGGCACCTAAGTACTCAGATGGCATAGCGTTAACATAATCACGTAGCATAGGCACTGCGGCATGGTTAAATAAGTAACAACCGTATTCAGCTGTATCTGAAATCACCACATTCATTTCATATAAACGTTTACGCGCAATGGTGTTGGCAATCAAAGGGGTTTCATGCAGCGACTCATAATAAGCCGATTCTTCAACAATGCCTGCGGCAACCATGGTATCAAACGCCAATTCAACACCGGCTTTGATCATCGCCACTAAGAAAATACCTTTATCGAAATAGGTTTGCTCGTCGATATACTCAGATGATACTGGGGCATTTTCAAACGCGGTTTCGTTAGTATCCGCTCTCCAACGCAATAAATTAGCATCATCATTGGCCCAATCTTCCATCATAGTGCGAGAAAACTCACCACTGATAATGTCGTCCATGTGTTTTTCAAACAATGGCTTAAGGATAACCTTTAACTCTTCAGCCATATCAAATGCTGTGATTTTAGCGGGGTTTGATAAGCGATCCATCATGTTGGTAATACCGCCGTGCTTAAGCGCTTCGGTTACCGTTTCCCAACCTTGTTGAATTAACTTGCCGGCATAACCCGGTTCGACACCGTCAGCCACCATTTTCTCGTAACCTAAAATGGCACCGGTTTGTAACATGCCACACAAAATGGTCTGTTCGCCCATAAGGTCAGACTTCACTTCAGCAATAAACGATGACATTAATACGCCTGCACGATCGCCACCAGTAGCACTGGCATAAGCCTTAGCAATCGCTAAACCGTCACTGTTTGGGTCGTTTTCTGGGTGCACGGCAATCAATGTCGGTACCCCAAAACCACGCTTATATTCTTCACGTACTTCTGTAGCAGGGCACTTTGGCGCAACCATGATGACAGTAATATCAGCACGAACTTGCATGCCTTCTTCAACAATATTGAAACCATGTGAATAAGATAAGGTAGAACCTTGCTTCATTAATGGCATAACCGCATTAACAACATTAGTATGTTGCTTGTCTGGCGTTAGGTTTAACACTAAATCAGCTGCAGGAATAAGCTCTTCAAAGGTGCCAACGGTAAAACCGTTATCGGTCGCTTTTTGCCATGATGCACGCTTTTCTGCTATTGCTTGCGGACGTAAGGCAAAAGAAATGTTCAGGCCTGAGTCACGCATGTTTAAACCTTGGTTAAGGCCTTGAGCACCACAACCTAAAATCACAATATTCCAATCTTTAATATAGTTGCAACCATCACTGAATTCAGTACGGTTCATAAACCGGCATTGTGCTAGTTGAGCTAATTGTTGACGTAAATTCAGAGAGTTAAAATAGTTAGCCATCTGATACCACCTATAAAATTTAGTAATTGGGGACACAACATCTTATAAGTCAGCGACCTTAAACGTTGTGATTAACGTCACTATAGCGCATGCATATGATTGCTTAAAATGATATATTCGGGACATCACGTTGCAATTAATGCAACATAGAATACATAACCTAATACTTAACCTAATGCGTGCTATAAGGTGCTGTGATGGATATTCGATCTCTTAAATTATATTTACACTTATGCGATAGCCTGCATTTTGCCAAAACAGCGGAGCAATCTCATGTCAGCCCATCGACATTAAGCCGCGCTTTACAGCGTTTAGAAGAGGAACTGGGCAGCAAATTGTTTGAACGAGACAATCGCAGTGTCACCATTACCCACGCAGGCATAGAATTTAAGCGTTTTGCTGAGCAGACATTATCGGAATGGACCCAACTGCGTAACCGTATCGACCCAAGTCAGCAGTTTTTACGCGGCAATCTTAATTTGTATTGTTCGGTTACCGCAGCTTATAGCCATTTACCGGCGCTGCTAGACCGATTTAGACGTGAGCATCCCCATGTCGATATCAATCTCAACACTGGGGATCCGGCTAATGCGGTCAATCAAATTCAAAAGAATCGCGCCGATATTGCCATTATTGCATTGCCTGATGCGTTCCCCGCCAGCTTGCATTTTACCCCGATTGATAAGGTGCCAATATCAGTTATTGCCCCCACAATGCCATGCCAAGTACAGCAATGGGTAAACCAAGCAAAAATTGATTGGGGAAAACTACCCTATATCGTGCCTGACCATGGTCCAGGCAGAAAAAGGATCGATTTGTGGTTTAAGCAAATGGGCATCAAACCCAACATATATGCTCAAGTTTCTGGCCAAGAAGCCATTGTCTCTATGGTCGCCTTAGGCTGTGGCGTTGGTATTAGCCCAGAGGCGGTGATCCACAATAGTCCGGTGCGAGAGCGTATTCAAATCTTATCGTCGCCAATCCCAATCCCCCCTTTTGAATTAGGCTGTTGCTGCAAAGAAAAACGCACCAATGATCCGATCATTAGTGCGTTCTTAGAGATTATTTAATGGGGCGAATATGAATTACTCAAGGTAATGGCGGTGCATCAATGTCTAAACGGGTAACCAATAGTTGGTCGACTTTGTAAGAATCAATATCAACCACCTCAAATTTATAACCCGCGTAATTGACAAAGTCAGTACGCTTGGGAATTTTACGCAGCATATACATCATAAAACCGGCAATGGTTTCGTAATTCTGATTATGTGGAAACACTTCAATATTAAATGCGCGCATCACATCGGTAATGGGCGTCACGCCATCCACTAACCAAGAATTACCATCACGGGCAACAATTTGCTCTTCACTTTCATGCAATGACCACGCGCCCATAACGGCACTTTGTAGATCGTTGGTGGTCACAATACCGACAACCAAAGCATACTCGTTCATCACCACCGCAAAGTCAGATCGATTATTCTTAAAATACTCCATCGACTCAGATAAGGTTAAGGTATCAGGAATAATTAAACAGTTATGTACAAGCGTGCTGCCTTTTAAGGTTATATCTTGCCCATTAATCACTCGGATAAGCAGCTCTTTTGCATCAACAAATCCTTTGATCATGTCCAGTTGACCATCACAAACGATAAACTTGTTATGCGGATTTTTAGCAATTTTTTGCTTGATGTCTTCTTCGGTATCTTGCAGTAAAAAATACACTAAACTTTCACGCGCCGTCATGGCCGAGGTCACCGACACAGACTGCATTTCAAACACGTTCTCCATCATTTGCTGCTCGCCTTTATCCATCACACCGGCTTCAGTGCCAGCGGTCATCATGGCGTAGATATCATCATGGGTCACTTGGTCATTACGCGCGGTAGGCACTTGTAATAATTTAAAAATAGCATTAGCCAAGCCATTAAAAATCCACACAAACGGTTTTAATACTTTAATGCATAGAATAATGGGCATCACAAAAGTAACGGCCACTTGCTCAGGGATCACCATTGCAATCCGTTTCGGCATCAAATCAGCGAATAGAATAAACAACGAGGTGACGGTAACAAATGAACACACAAAACTCAGCTGCAAGCCCCACTCATTGCCTAATAAAGGCAACAGTAGTTGTTCAAAATGCGGTCTAAAGGCCGATTCACCGACGATACCGCCCATGATAGCCACTGCATTAAGTCCAATTTGCACTACGGTAAAAAAACTGCCTGGATGCGCCTGCAGTTTCAGCACTTTAGCGGCACGTAAATCACCTTCATCAGCCATTAATTGCAAGCGCATCTTTCGTGATGCCGCGAGTGCAATTTCAGACATAGAAAAAAAACAACTTATGCCTATTAGGCACAAGATGATCAATAAATTATCAGAGAGGCTCATAGTTTACCTTTACCTGAGTACTAGCCAAAATATCAGGAATGTATGTACATATCTTTGTTGCAAAATGGACAAATGCAAGACCTCAGCCATTTATTAACATTAAAATTAATCTGGCTAACGGTGCAATACAGATAGAAATAACCAGTGGTGAAATATCATTATTGCGTTTCACGACAACAGACCAATTTATAATCAGTCCCCGCGAACGATAAAGCGACGGTATTCTACTCAACATCAGTGATTTAAACTAGCTTACAAAGCTAACTTTATCTGACTTATTTAGCCTTTATCACGCAAAAAAACACATCGCTGCTAGACTGTAGCAACCCATTCATTTGTATATTATTCAAACAAAAGGAATTGTTAATGGCGATAGCCTGTGTATTTACCCGAGCAAGCTGCGGTGTAGAAGCGCCGAGAGTGACTGTTGAAGTACATTTAAGCAATGGTTTACCGGCGTTTAATCTAGTGGGGTTACCAGAAACCTCAGTCAAAGAAGCCAAAGAGCGCGTCAGAAGTGCATTGATTAATGCAGGATTTGAATTTCCACAAAGACGCATTACCGTCAACCTCGCCCCAGCCGATTTACCTAAACAAGGTGGCCGCTATGATTTACCCATTGCGGTTGGTATTCTCGCGGCGTCAAATCAAATCCCAGCCAAAGCATTACACCAATGTGAGTTTGTCGGTGAATTGGCTCTTTCAGGTCAAATTCGCCCTTGCTGTGGATTGCTGCCTGCCATTATTGCGGCACGTAATGATCAGCACCATTTTTTTATGCCCATCGAAAACCGTCATGAAGCAGAACTCGTTGGTTATCATCACAGTTATTTTGTCGCCCACTTACAAAACTTGGCAGCCTTTTTACACGGCCAGGCACAATTACCGTTACTCGATACCTTACCCGAGTGGATTGAAGAGCAGCCTCTAGTATCATCATCACTTTGTATGAGTGATGTCATTGGCCAGTATCAAGCCAAGCAAGGGCTTGAAATCGCGGCAGCCGGAGGACATAACATGTTATTTATAGGCCCCCCAGGGACAGGGAAAAGCATGTTAGCCAATCGAATTATTCCGTTATTACCCCCGCTCACCTACGACGAAGCGATTGAAGTGGCGGCGATCCATTCTGTCGCCGGATTACATGTCAAACCACAAAACTTCCTTAACCGCCCTTTTCGATCGCCGCATCATACCTCCTCATCGATTGCACTTATTGGCGGCGGTAGCCACCCCAAACCAGGGGAAATATCCTTAGCGCACCGCGGGGTTTTATTTCTTGATGAAATAGCGGAGTTTCCTCGTAAGGTACTAGATTGTCTGCGAGAGCCGTTGGAAACCGGCCAAGTTGAAATTTCACGCGCTGCAGCAAAATTGACCTTTTTGAGTCGGTTTCAACTCATCGCCGCCATGAACCCAAGCCCCTGTGGCGATACTGAACGCGCGCGTTCAACGCCCGATCAAATTCAGCGATATTTATCACGTTTATCGGGGCCTTTTTTAGACCGCTTCGATTTAACCGTCGACGTACCTAAGCTTCCTGCCGGCACCTTAACCCAACAACACCAACCCAGTGAGTCTAGTGTTGAAATAGCCAAGCGCGTTAAACAAGCGCGCGATCAACAACTCAGCCGTTCTGGGGTATTAAACAGTGAATTAACCCCAAAGCAACTCAAGCAAGATGGGGGGATTACTCAAGCAGATCTGGCTTTTTTGGAACAAAGTGTCGTGAGCTTAGGATTATCTGTTCGCAGTTTTCATCGTATTCAACGCGTATCACGCACCATTGCCGACTTGCAGCAATCTCCTACCACTGAGCGCAATCACATTGCTCAAGCCCTTGGTTATCGGGCAATGGACCGATTACTAGCAAAATTGAATCAACAATAAACGTAATTTAACCTATCGTATTGATTGAGCAAATCAGCGACTCCTAGTAACATAGCCATCCGTTTAATAGGAGAGAAAAATGTCGCCGCTTTCGAAAATAAAAGGTTCAATTGCATTCTTATGCTATTTATTTAATACCATTTTTTGGACAATCCCCATCTTGATGTTCAGTATTGTAAAGTTGATCCCGATTGGCATTTTTCAAAAAGTCTGTAGTTATATTCTCGATAATTGCGCGACAGCATGGATAAGCACTAATACTATCATTGAAGACATTTTTCATCCGATGCGTATTCATGTCACTGGCGATCAATCGTTTTCTGAAAAAGAATGGTATATGGTCATTGCTAACCATCAATCATGGGTCGACATCCTCATTTTGCAACGAGTATTTAATCGCAACATTCCATTTTTAAAGTTTTTCCTCAAACAAGAACTGATCTTTGTGCCGGTACTCGGCCTAGCATGGTGGGCATTAGACTTTCCGTTTATGCGCCGTTACAGCACTGCACAATTGCGAAAAAACCCTAAATTGAAAGGCAAAGACATTGAAATTACTCGCAAAGCCTGTGAGAAATTTAAAACCAAGCCAGTCAGTATAATGAACTTTGTTGAAGGCACACGATTTAGTGTGGCTAAACATGATAAACAAAACTCTGCCTTTCAACACCTGCTAAAGCCTAAAGCTGGCGGGATGGCTTTTGCATTATCGGCTATGGGGGAGCACATAAATAAGCTCGTTAATGTGACCATCTATTATCCAGACATCGTTCCTACGTATTGGCAATATATTTGTGGCGAACTATCTGACGTTAGAGTGGATATCAAAATCACTGACATCCCAAAGAATATGCGGGGTGATTACCTAAAAGACCGCGAATTTAAAATCGAATTCCAAGAACAGTTAAATCAGCTATGGGTTGAAAAAGATCAACAGTTACAACAATTCATTACTGACGCAAAGCCAAAGGTATAACAACATATGCTGACTTTTTTACCTGGGCCGGTACTCTTTATAATCAGTTTGTCGCTATTGATCATCAATACCCTAGTATGGAGCTCATTGTTAACCATTGGCGGCGTGGCAAAATTATTACTGCCGTTCTTGCTTGCACGCAGACTATTAACCCGAATAATGAATCGTTTAATGTGGTCATGGGCCACATGTAACGGCGGCATTTTATATTTAATCTCAAATATTGAATGGGATGTAAAAGGGCTCGATAAACTTGACCCTAACGGCTGGTATTTACTGATCAGTAATCATGTCAGTGGCTTTGATATTGCCGCCCAAACGTACGTATTGCGTAATCACATTCCAATGTTGAAATTCTTTTTAAAAAAAGAACTGCTCTATGTGCCAATAATGGGCCTAGGTTGCTGGGCGCTGGACATGCCGTTTATGAACCGAACGAGTGCGGCTAAGCTGAAAAAGAATCCAAAATTGAAAGGTAAAGATCTTCAAACGACCCGCAAAGCCTGCGAACGTTTCAAACACATGCCAACATCGATTATTAATTATGTTGAAGGCAGTCGCTTTACCGAAGAGAAGCGTCTGCGTCAGAATTCACCGTATCGCCATTTATTACGCCCTAAAGCCAGCGGCATTGCCTTCACGCTATCTGCGATGGGCGAACAGTTTACCAGCCTGTTAAATATCACTTTGGTTTATCCAGAAACATCGGAAAAAGTACTGGCTAATGTCATGCATGGACGTACCAAAAAAGTGATTATGCGTGTTGAAGTACTCCCGGTGCCGCGAGTTGACCCACAGATCTATTTTTCAAGCCCGGAAACCCGTGTCGAATTTCAGCGCTGGTTAAATAGACTTTGGCTAGATAAAGATCAGCAAATTGATGACATAAAAAAAGCTTACCTACAGCAACAACGTAATCAAAGTGATTAAATCGTCAAAAAACCGACAAATGACGATTTTCTGTTGCGTTAAACGTGTAAAACTGTCAGTTTTAGAAGGAAAAAGAGTTTATCTATAACTCAATTCTTAAAATTAATTAACAACTGAATACGTAAGGTTTAATTTAGCGTTTTTTTGTTAATATAATTAGAATTTATCGCAGCCTTATCAATGAAGTTTTTATAGGTGAAATTTGAATTTTCGTGTATTCATGCTGTTAGCACACAGGCTAATATTGGTCATAATATTGATTTTTTCGGTGTCTGTTGCAGCACAAAAAAATGATCCTTATAACGGTCTAACCGAAGTAAAGTTTGACCACTTCGATACAGAAGGAGGCCTTAATCAAAACACGATTACTCGCCTGTTTATGGACAGTTCGGGGATGTTATGGATAGGAACTCAAGACGGTCTGCACGGCTATAATGGCGTTGAGTTTACCTTATACTTAAAACAACAAAAAAGCAGTAATTCTATATCGGGAGACTTGATCACCGACATCTTGCAATCGCCCGATGGGGATTTATGGGTAGGCACCTTCAATAATGGCCTCAATAGACTCAATCTCACTAGCGGAAAGTTCACTCAGTTCAAACAAAATCAAGGTTTAACAGAACTTCAGGTGACCCACCTTGCTGTCATTGGCGATACCTTATGGGTAGGAACACGTTCAGGTCTGTACATACTCTCCCTAAAAACAGAAAAAATTATTCCCGTCAGTTTAGCGAATAACATCACCCCTAATATTACCAGTATTGCCAATGTTGATGATAAGTACATTGTCGTCGGCACTGAATCTCATGGCACATTTTCCATTGATAGTAACACCATTATTCGGCTTGATATTCCCGTTAACAAGACAGTAAATCAAATCAAGTCAAGTTCAATTTATTCTGTTTGGCTGGCCATTGATAATCAAATTTGGCGCTACAATTTAGATACTCAACAAAAAGAACTGATATGGTCTAGTGATAATAATTATGGCAACAGCCGTAGGATTACGGACTTAGTGGTGATAAATGCCAATCAGATTTTTGCCATTGGAACTAATACAGGCCTGTTCCAACTCGACTTTATTGATGGTCAGTGGCACAGCAGAGTTTATAAGCATAATCCACAAAAACTCAATAGCATCAGTGCCAATACCCTACAAAGCTTAATGCTAGACCAAAACGGTACCCTATGGATTGGCACGGGGTATTCGGGCATCGATAAGCTTAATCTCAGCCATCAATACTTTAGCCACGTTTACGATGACCAAACCGATTCGTCAGGTATGGCAAACATGATCCGCACTATTTTTCGGGATACGCAGCAACGCCTGTGGATAGGCACCGATGGTGCTGGGCTCAAATATTTGGCCCCTCATGATAACCAATATCACTACATCAATGAGTTATTTGCACAGTCACTCGCGATACCAGTAGAACAATTATCGTTAACAGTGCATGACATTGTCCAAGATAAACAAGGTTTACTGTGGTTTGCCACCAATGTGGGACTATTTACCCTAGACAAGAATAACACCCTGCAGCAAATCAAACCTGCAAACGAACAGTTTCATGCCGATACTCAGATACGCAGTTTAGCCTTTGATGACAAAGATCGTTTATGGATAGCAAGCTCGCAAGGTTTGTATTTTATCTCTGAGTATACTAACCGCATGATGGCCTATAACTTCGGTTTTCAAGCTGACTTTTCGCCGTTCAAATACCAAATCATTAAGCTCTATTTTAGCCAAGGTTATTTATGGCTAGGAACAATGGGCGGAGTGGTAAGGCTCTCGGCTGAAGAACAAAAGCTCGACTTTCTAAATCATGATCCCGACAATCCACATAGCCTCAGTGACAACCGCGTTAGAGACTTTTTACTGGCCGAAAATGGCGACTTTTGGGTGGCCACTCACGGTGGTATAGACAAACTAACCCTAGAATACGGTACGTTTAAATTTCAACGAATGGACGTCAACGCTGATGGCAGTAGTAATACGGTTTACGCTATTTTAGAAGACGACAAACACGATTTGTGGCTAAGTACTAACTCGGGCGTTTCACGTTTTACCCCTAGTAATCAAAGCTTTATTTCCTATAACAAATTCGAAGGCCTGCAAGCTAATGAGTTTAATGGTGCGGCCAAGTTTAAAGAAGCAAACGGCACCTTATGGTTTGGCGGTATTCGAGGCCTTAACCATTTTAACCCTACCACTATTCCAATTCAGAGAGCCGAGAACAAACTGGCGCTGACAAAATACACTATTGGAGACACCCAGCACCCTATTCACGACTTAAGCCATGCTCCCCACATTACCATGCCTTATGAAAAGCAACTCATCAGCTTTGAAGTCGGATCGCTTAATTTTAGTTACCCTGAATTAAGCCGTTTTAGCTACTTTTTAGACGGTTATGATATCGATTGGCGTGAACTATCCCATGGGAACGAAATCACCTATACCAACTTACCACCAGGTGAGTACCGATTAATGGTTCGCCATGCATTAGGGACTAATAAATACAGTCAATACACCCTCAATGTGGATGTGTCAGTGGTGCCACCGATTTATATGACTCACGCGGCTTATGCACTGTATGTGACCGCTGGGTTATTATTTATTATTTGGTTTTTTGCTGCAAAACAGAAAAAGTTGGCTAAACAACGTGAGTTTGACAGCAGTATTCGCGCCTCTGAAGAGCGCCTAAAACTGGCGCTTTGGGCTTCGGGCGATGGCATGTGGGACTGGAATATCAAAGAGGGCAAAGTTTACCGAACCAACATAATTGAGCCGATGAATTTATCGTTAGAAGATCAATTATTGATTAAAAATATTGATCCAGAAGACAGGCCTCGAGTGCAAAAACTGCTTAACGATCATCTAAATGGTGACAGTGAGTTTTTTGAAGCCGAGTACCGCGTAGAAACCAAACCTGGAGAGTGGGCCTGGGTACTAGACCGAGGTCAAATTGTTGAACGAGATAAAAATAATATCCCAGTGCGAATGGCGGGCACTCATAAAGATATTACTAGCCGTAAGCTGACCGAAAACGAGTTAAAACTATCGTCACAAGTCTTGTTTAGCATGAATGAAGCGGTTGTCGTCGGCGAACTTGACTACCAAATACGTTCCGTTAATCCAGCTTTTAGCCGCATTACCGGCTTTAAACACCGTGATGTAGTCGGCAAGCATTTCTTATTTTTAACCATGGGTAAGCAGTCTCGCGAGTTTTATAACTCAGTTGAAGCCCAGCTCTTAAGACACAAGCATTGGGCCGGCGAAATACACATTCGAACTCGCGACCGTCGCGGTATCCTTGCATGGTTGGAAATAAACCAAGTTATTAATAACAAAGGTGAGACAAGTCATTTTGTGGCCGTATTCACCGATATTACCGCACGTAAAAAAGCGGAAGAAGATTTACGGGTACTGGCTAACTTCGATCCACTGACTGGATTGCCTAATCGTACGCTATTCCAAGACAGGCTCAATCAAGCGGTCACTAAAGCACATCGTTCAAATAGTATTGTGGCATTGTTATTTTTAGATCTTGACCGATTTAAACATATCAATGACTCAATGGGACACCACATTGGTGATTTACTGCTTAAAGCCGTCGCCCATCGCCTACAAAATGCGGTACGAGATGGCGATACCGTTGCACGTTTAGGCGGTGATGAATTTACCATTATTTTAGAAGGGGTAGCAAAAACGAAAGCCGCTACTATTATTGCTGAAAAAGTGTTAAATGCATTCCAAAGCCCTTATTTGCTTGACGATAAAATTCTGACTATCTCACCGTCAATTGGTATCAGTTTGTATCCTGAAGATGCAGAAGATACGACCTCGTTGATAAAATACGCTGATACCGCCATGTATCACGCTAAATCACTGGGCAGAAATAACTTCCAATTCTATACCAAACAATTAAACCAATATGCGACACGCTACGTCGAACTAGAAGCTGGCCTTAAAAATGCCATGCAAAACAATGAGCTATATTTAGTTTATCAACCTAAATACGATATAAAAACCGAAAAAATTATCGGCCTTGAAGCCTTAATGCGTTGGGAAAGCCCAGAACTTGGCTTGATTTCACCGGTTGAGTTTATCCCACTTGCGGAAGAAACCGGCATCATTAATCAGATTGGTCACTGGGCGATTAACCAAGCCTGTAGTCAGCTGGCACTATGGCACCAACAAGGCTTTGAGCATATCTCTGTTGCCGTTAACCTTTCTGCCAGACAGTTAAAAGTCGATATTATCTCGATGATAGAGGTCGCATTAGCAGTATCTGGGCTACCGGCAAGTGCCCTAGAGCTAGAATTAACTGAATCAATGATTATGGGTAACCCACAAGAATCAGTCACTGTGCTGTCACAACTCAAAGCCTTGGGGTTAACCATCGCAGTAGATGACTTTGGCACTGGATACTCAAGCTTAAGCTATTTGAAACGCTTCCCAATTGATACCTTGAAAATTGATCAAGAATTTGTGCGAGATATAACTGAAGATCCTGACGATGCAGCAATCACTAGCGCCATTATTACCTTGGCTCATAGTTTAGAACTTAAGGTTGTGGCTGAAGGGGTTGAAACCCAAGCACAATTAAATTTCTTACGTGAAGGAGGCTGTGATCAAGTGCAAGGCTTCTTGCTCAGCAAGCCATTGAACGCTGTTGATTGCCTGGTATTATTAACCAAAGACAAAGCTGCCATTAGTCATTTTTAAGACAAAATAAAAGCTCCATTTAGGAGCTTTTATTAAAGTGCTACCGATAGAATGAACTAGGGTGCAACACGCTCAATACGCTTTACCCAACCCGCTGGAGCTGGCATGTGGCCTTTTTGTAGCTCAGTGAAGACTTTATAGATACGTCGGATGTTGGGTCCAACGTTGCCATCACCGACAGTGATAATGCGTCCATCTTCAAAAATATATGAACTCACAGGGGACACCACCGCGGCAGTACCAAAACCGCCGGCTTCAATAATTTCGCCAGACTCAATATCAGCAATAAACTTATCTAACATCACCGTTTCTTGTCTTACTTCACAACCCAGCATATCCCCAAGTTCCATAATGGATTGAGAGGTAATGGATTTTAAAATGGTATCAGTGAATGTCGGAATAATCACAGTGCCATCTTTTAAAATGTGGAAGTGATTCATCGCGCCAGCTTCTTCAATTTGAGTATTGGTTGAATCCAAATACAATACCTGCGATGCACCATATTCTACAGCCGCTTTACCAGCACGCAGTGAGGCAGCATAGTTACCCGCCGCTTTTGAAGCACCAGTACCACCAGATACTGCACGGTGGTACTTAGTACTGATTAACAAGCGAATACCATTATTTACCCCTGAGGCATAATAAGCCCCAGATGGGCTTAACATGACACAGAATGTGTATTGCTGACTTGGACTAACGGATAAACGATCTTCGGTTGCAAAGATAAACGGCCGAATGTATAAACATGCGCCATCTTGCTGCGGAAACCACAAACGATCAACATCAATAAGGGCATTGATTGCCTTCACTTGCATACTTTCATCGATATTCGGAATACACACGATATCGGCAGAACGGTTCATCCGCTCTGCATTTTTGTTTAAACGAAAAGTGTAAATCTCGCCGTCTTCGTGCATAAAGGCTTTTGCGCCTTCAAAAATTGATTGACCATAGTGCAGTGACATTGCACCTGGTGCCATTTCAAACGGGCCGTAAGGGACTATACGCGGATCACACCATTGACCATCACGATAATCCATTAAAAACATGTGGTCAGTACGAAGCCTGCCAAAACCCACATCGCCTTCTGGCTTAAATGGTTCTGTGCGGCGCTCTGACGCAGATTTTAAATTATATTTTATGTCCATTACATACCACCTTAAAAACTGAGCTTGCAGACTATGGAGGCTAGAGATTAATGTCAAGTCGAAGCCCTAGATCCTCAATCAAAATACGTCAATTGAGCGTAACAAGCATCAATATTTTTATTCATATAGTGACAGACATCGTGCCTAGAAATTATTATAACAAAGTCTTTTATTGTCATGGTTGACAGCTAAAAATACCTCGAACAAAGATAAAGTACAATATAGTACGATTTATTGAATATATTTTAGCCACTTAGTTTTAAAGGCTATTCCTATAGGCCTTGACACTGCTAGAATCGGGATTCCATCCCGAAACGTATAGGACTCCCCCCATGAGCCTTGAATTATTGACCCAACTGGAAACCAAAATCCAGGCGACTCTCGAAAATATTGAGCTACTAAAAATGGAGCTTGATGAAGAGAAGCAAAAGAACCAAGCGTTGACGTTACAGCAACAAGAATTGACACAAAAAAACCAACAATTGCAGCAAGACCTAAACTCTTGGAGTGATAAGGTCAACGGCCTTGTTGGTTTATTGAATAACGAGATCTAAATGGATTGATGCTGCTGTGATTGGATTTCAATCAAGGCATTTAGTTCACGGATAGCCTGCTTAACTTTTGGCAGGTTTTTTTTTGTGTGTAGAAAGCGACCCTTATCAAATTCAAGTAGCCCTAAGTCTTTTACCCAAATCACTCCACTTAAAAAGATCCTAGCATGCTTAACGATTAGTTTCGGTGCATAAACAGGGAACATTCTCATACGACTTCCTCCAAGAAGATACATGCGCAAGGTGCGATGAAATAACAACGATAAGCCATGTATAAGTCAGAAATGGAACTATCCAAAGCGCATATAAAAACACGATTCACTTTCTTGTTAAACACAACTTGAATGTCATCAAATTGGACAACTTGATGTCGAAAGAGTTTCATTAACTTGCCATTTTTTGTTCTAACAAATCACATAAGCAACTACGGCATTTTAATGACACTTGTCAATATTTTGACATCATGTTATTATCTTCGATGTTACTCAGGGTAAAAAAGAGTTATTTGACTCATTTCCGTATTGTCTTTTATAGACATGCGGTTTTTTTTGCCTGTTGTAGTCTCAAACTCATACCATTTAGCAACACAATCGGCGATCTTACCGAACCACATGGCTGAAAACGCCATACTCATAAGCCTTGCTAGTCACCGATAACGACATCTTAATTACCCCTCCACCCAAACGTATCTCAAACAGCTCCTCTTTATGCTAAAGGCATTGCATTACGTTCAATAAACAGATGATTAACACGTCAATTCACTTGGCTAATGGCTCTACGGGCAGTTTGAGAACCGGTTATTATCTTGAGCTGAGGTTAAATAAAAAAAGGAGCCGAAGCTCCTTATTTAAATAACCCATTTAGCTTAGATTACTTTTTGTTCATTGTCGCTAAGTAGAATGCGATATCAATTAACTCGTCATAAGATTTAATTGAGCTGGTTTCTACTCGGTATTTACCATTAACAACTAATGAAGGAACACCCGAAATTTTAGCGTTTTCAGTATCGCGCTTCATTTTCGACATCTGTGCGTTAACCATAAATGAATTCGCCGCAGCATCGTAAGCTTTAGCCTCTACGCCATTGGCAATAAATACTGCTCTGATATCGTCTGGGCGGGTAAACTGCTGACGCTTATCGTGGATAGCACTAAATAATGCCGTGTCAATTTTCTCATCAACATTAAGCTGCTGCGCAACCGCAAAAGCACGTGACATTTCTACGCCCATTTGGCGACCAATAAACTCAACGTGAGCTTGATTAAAGCTGACACCTTCGGGTAAATTCGCTTCAATTTTAGGCACTACGGTTTTAGCAAAGTTAAAACAATGGGGGCAAAAGAATGAGAAAAACTCTGTGATTTCTGGTTTGGCTGTTTCAGGGCCTTCATTAATCACAGTGTAATGCACACCTTCTTTATAATCGGCAGCCATCGCAACCATCGGCGCGAGCAGGAGTGCTGCGGCCATCAATAATGCTTTTTTCATTTTACTTCCTTCTAAGTAGGCAAAAATATCAATACGCTGGCTCTATCATAGTCTAGCGTTAGTCTTTAACTCAATCGTTAGCTAATTGTATTTGTAACTAAATACTATTAGGTAGTGATTATGAAATATTGTTAATTAAAACTGGGTAAACTCAATGGTGGCTCGTTCAGTGCCGATAACTGCTCTTTAAATGCCAGCGTTTGTTGTTCCCAGTATTTAATATCGGCAAACCATGGAAAATTCATTGGAAAGGCAGGGTCCTGCCAACGCTTGGTTAACCACGCGTTATAGTGCACCATCCTGAATGCCCTTAACGGCTCAATCAGTGCCAATTGCTTAGCATCAAAATCACAAAATTCTTGATATCCCTCTAATAGAAGATCAATTTGCAATAACTGTTGCTGGCGATCTCCGGTTAACATCATCCACAAGTCTTGTACTGCTGGGCCTTGCCTGGCATCGTCTAAGTCGACAAACCCAGGTCCAGTTGGTGTCCATAAAATATTACTCGGATGTAAGTCGCCGTGCAGGCGTATCGAGGTAAACTGGTGTTGCTGCCAAATCTGCTTGGCTTTATCTAATACCTGCTCAACTACCGTAAAAAAAGCCGTTTGCATCGAGCTGGAAACAATCCCACTTTCACGTAAATAGCGATAAGACTCATCGCCCAAAATGGCTGGCGTGAGCGGTTCACGATACACAAAGGGCTGCCTTGCGCCATATTGATGAATACGGCCAATAAAGCGGCCAACCGATTCAAGTTGCTCAAGATTGTCGACTTCAAACGCGCGCCCGCCAATAGAGGGGAAGAGTCCAAAACGATAACCTTGATACTCAAATAAGGTTTTGCCCTCAATGACGACTGGAACGGCTATGGGGATGTCTTCAGCGGCTAATTCTAATGCATAATCATGTTCTTCTTGAATTTGTTCATTGCTCCAACGATGTGGGCGATAAAACTTCACCACATAACGAAGGCCTTGATCACAGCGGAACTGATACACCCTATTTTCATAACTGTTTAACGCTAATAACCCCGTCTCAGGGTAGATGCCTATGCTTTCAATCGCATCAAGAATGAGATCGGGTTTCAGTGCCTGAAAATGAAATTCTGCGCCGGTACAGTTGTCCATGTATGCCTTCTTAAGTCGTTTGAATATGTGGAGCAAGTAGCGTTAACAAAAACGCTAATACGTCTAATTCTTTCGCATTATCGGTAGAAATCCAACAAATATCACCATAAAACTCGTAATGTAACCATAAAGGACTTCCTTCAAAATTGAGCAACCATTGATGACGATCCGCTCCCCATTGGCGATCACGGATGTCGCAATCAAGTACAGCCGCTAGCGGTTCGGCAAATCGTTCAAATTGCTCAAAATCCACTTCAGCTTGAATAACAATACTTAATGCTTGCGGATCTAATTGGGCTGAAAGTAATTTCATAATCGACTCAGGTAAAATACATTAATTAACTGCTACAAGACATAATTAAGCCTTGTCCCCAGTCGGGTGGGCGTTTGGCAAAGTCTTCCATCTCGGGCTGTTCGTCATAAGGACGGCGTAAAAGTTGCTGGAGTTGTAATAATTTGCTGTTATCACCGTTCTCTTCTATATCGATAATGGCTTCTTGGGCTAGGTAATTACGCAAGATGTATTTCGGATTGACACTGTTGCGCTCGCATTGCCACCCTTGAATATCTGCCACCTCACCCACTCGGTCTTGGTAAGCTTTATACCAGGTATCAAAGCCAGCAACATCGACCATATCGTCTCGTAAAGTAGAATGTGAGTGACTCGGGTCCAGCTGACCAAAACGGCGTAAACTATTGGTGTAATCAAGCTGGTTAGTTTCCAGTAAGACGGTAAATTGCCCCAACAACTGCAAATCATGTTTATCGAGCTCAGCTTGAGCCTCTTCACTGAGAGGTTTTGCGCTAAGATCTTGTGAATTAAGTGCATGTAAACTCGCGGCTTGATGCATTCCCAACTTGCCACGCATAAGGCGTAAATACTGCTTAACCAGTTCAGATTGATAAGTGTTTAGCGCTGCGATTAAATCGTCAGACTCAATAATGGGCGTTAATGCTTGGGCCAAACGTTTGAGGTTCCACAACCCTACTGCGGGTTGCTGGCCAAAGGCATAACGGCCTTCGTGATCAGAATGATTACAAATAAAGCCTTCTTTAAAGGTGTCTAAGAAAGCAAAGGGTCCAAAATCAAAGGTATCACCGAGTATCGACATATTGTCGGTATTCATCACGCCGTGAGCAAACCCGACAGACTGCCAGTGTGCAATCATTTTAGCGGTAGATTGCACTATCTCATAAAACCATTGTTTGTAACCTGCGGCATCTGTTGATAAATGCGCAAAATGCTGCTTAATCGTAAAATTAACCAATTGAGAAAGCTTGCCAGTATCACCTTGTTCGCCATGACAAAAATATTCAAAATGACCAAAACGAATGTGACTTTTAGCTAAGCGCACCGTTATGGCGGCCGTTTCTTGGCTTTCGCGCCAAACGGGTAAATCGGAGCCAATAACCGCTAACGCACGGCTGGTAGGTACATTTAGCGCAGCCAGTGCTTCGGATACTAAAAACTCGCGCACCGCAGAGCGCATTACCGCCCGACCATCACCTTGGCGAGAATACGGCGTGGGACCGCCGCCTTTTAAGGCGACATCCCAAGCGCCATTTGGGCCAATGGCTTCGCCTAATATAATTGAGCGACCATCGCCCAATCTGGGGGTATAGCCACCAAATTGATGACCACTGTAGACTTGAGCATAATAGCTCGCACCAGGCGCGGCATAGTTAGCCGATAACTGCATTAACAATTCAGCATTAGGCTTTTCTAAACCAATCAGTTGAGCAGCATCATCACTCCAACCAAGCCAATGAGGATTACTGATTGGCAAAGGATAAACTTGTGAATAAAAGCCTTCTAATTGTTCAAAAAAATCTTGCTTAAATTGCATCATCCACAACTCCTGCAACTTGGCTTTTACACTGCAATTGCTGCTGTTCATCTACCTGACACAGCTCTGCACACACAAAAGCTTGCTCTGCGGGCACTGAAGACGCTTGTAAACGTAACATTCCTGTACCTTTGGCCTGGCATTGCTCCAATGAATCGTAATAACCGGCAATATGGTCTTGCTGTACTATTTTCGTAGGAAGAGGTGCTTGGTCTGCAACATAAAATAAGGTCCATTGTGGAGTACGAAAACAACCGGCAAGTAAGACCACGGTGGCAGTAATTAGCAATATTTTAGTCAATGTACGAGTCATTAATGTCATTTTTAACCTTGAAATCATTGGATCTGAAGCAACAAAAAAGCGAACCAAGGTCCGCTTTCCTTTTGAATATCATACCTGATATCCATCCAACAGTATTGAATAGCCTGTTAGCTCACTTTAGTTTTAGCCTTTTCGATACGTTTTATTCGCCCTTCAAACCCAGTGACAGTGCCATCTGTTAACTGGTATTCAAGCGCTTGTTGACAGACCTTAACTGCCTCATCAAACTGACCCACGTCGTTCAACAAGGTCGATAATTGCATAAACGCCGGAGATTTGATTTCATCAGTATTTTGTTGGGTGATGTTTTGCTGATGTAATAAGCGATATAATGCTAAATAGGTCGACTGTAAGGCCGCACCATATTGACAATAATCAGCTTGCTTGCGCATCTTATAGCAATGGTTAATCACACTGACTAATTCACTATGCTGATGTTGAAGATCGGTGGCAATGTTGGCAGCATCAACCTGTTGTACAAAGCTCTCGCTTGCCCAATCGCCTTCAACACTGACTAGATCCAATAACGACCCTTTATGGTTTGACACTTCAACCGCGGGGGTATCAGGCACTTTGGCCTCAACATGACTCTTGCTCACTTCAGCCACAGCGACAGTATCCTTTGATGCTGCTTTTGGCTCGCAAACAACATCAGTTTGCTGGGTGTCTGCTGCTGATATGTTGGGTTCAGTAAGAGCAGCCTCGACAGGCTCATCAACAGACACGGCTGAATTAAGTTTATCGTTATCTACAGCTCGGTCTGATAATGCATCATCGTCAACCGTTTTATCACTGGCTGCATGCTCAGAGTCTGCCTTAGCAGTATCGTCTGTCGCTGCTAACGTTTCAGATTGAGCTACCTCACTGGATGATGAATGCGGTGTAACATTACGATCGGTTTTATCAAGTTCTTGTTTTGCCACCGCTTGAGTGCGTCTGTATAGATACAGAGCAATTGCAATCAATATGACAATTAAAATTACCTTCATTAGGCTTCCACCTTGCTGATTATATGCCGTAGCACATGATTTTATCTCACTCACAATATTCATTGTGAGGCAATGTACGGTTTTAATGATACCGCGCTGTTTTTTTAAGCACCATTCATTATTGTTTCAATGTACACTATAAAATCAAGTATTTATGTATTTTAATCTATAACAAGTCATAGACGACCTATCATTTAGCATCAGTTTCAATCATTTTTGCGATCCAAACCTCAAAAAAGGACATTTTGCGCATAAGCTCAAAATTAAATAAGCTAAGTTTGCTAGGTTCAATTGCCAAGCTTACACTATTAATATCCGACTATTTTACTAAGGTATTTAATAAGAGATAATATTATGAGTGATAAAGAATTATTAAGTGGTAAATTACTCTACGAATTCCGAACAATACAAGCTATGGTCGAAATATACTGTAAAGCGCACCACCCGCTCAAGCCGTCCCAAGGTGTATGCCAGCAGTGTAGTGAGTTTTTAAGCTATGCCAATACTCGCCTAGATCGTTGCCCATACGGCCAAGATAAACCCACTTGTAATAAATGCCCTGTCCATTGTTACAAACCTCACATGAAGCAAAGAGCGCGTGAAATCATGATGTTTTCTGGGCCCAAAATGCTATTACCTCATCCTATTTTGGCAATTAAGCATTTACTTGCTGAACGTAAACCGGCACCCGGTTTACCACCAGAAAGAGTCTCAAACAGGCATTTACGAAAATCTGAGCAAAGTTAACCACCGGAAACTACTCGGTTTGCAGAAAGTAGGTTAGTATTCACTATCGTCAAAGAGAGTGAAAATGAACCAATTTAACGATTTCTTCATTCAAACATACTGGTGGCTTTCCTTACTCGGAGGCATTCATTGCCTTGGAGTAGGCCTGTATGTTCATTATATTTACCAAAGCACGACTCGCAGCAATAGCCTGCTAGCCGGGATGTTTTTACTCATAGGTTGTTATTTTTTAACCGGGTTGCTAACCCAAGAAACAACACCGATCCCAATCCATTTAGCGCTTACTCTCTTTATTCCTGTCTATTTTTTACTCATGCCCATGCTGTACTTATATTGTAAAAGCAGCTTAACGGAAGAAGACTATCAACCGCTATTAATCAAGCATTTTGCTTGTGCGATTATCGTTGCATTAGTGACCAGTTCAGCCATATTATTTCATATCAGTATTGACCCACAAACCTCAAATAACACCATTGGTTCTCTGGCTGAGTTAAACAGTATTAGTCTATTGGCTTTGACCTTACCCATATTATTAATGCTACAAACTATTATCTATTTTTGGCTGATTTACCGCTTATTGTCTCACTATCGCCCACAGTATTTGGCCAATAGGCAACCCAATTTGCAAGTGATACGTTTTCGCTGGTTAAGTGTATTAACCATTGGTATTCTGATTAATTGGGTGTTGCGCATTGTATTGGTGTATTTACCATTTTACTTGGGTGATTCAGTCTCTTTGTTAATCCAAGCGGTAACACGTTTAAGCCTATTACTGACTGTATATGTGTTTGCTTTATATGGTATCCAGCAAGTCACGCGAGCAGCCTATTTGCGCGGCACACTCAACGCCACCAAAAAAGCAGCGACACCAACCACAGAGCAGCTTCTGGACCAGGAAGAAATAACCTATTTACATGATTTAATGCTGGATGAGGATGAGAACGACGCTACCGATTTTTCAGCAGATCACTCAGCAGCAGATCAGGGCGACAAAAAAGGCTAGTGCTACAGAAAAAACAGCTGATTCTCCTGAACACATCACGTTGAACATAATGATCAACACTCTGCTGGCGCCCGCCGACATAAATGTTTATTAACACCCGTCATTTTAGGGTTATGCTATTCTATGGTGAGTTTTACCATGACAATTTAGTCACTGAGGTTATTTATGAAACGTTCAATTAGCTTAGTTGTTTCCAGTTTACTCGTGTTATTAAGCTTCGCGTTTTCAGCTCCTAGTTTTGCAAACGAAGATGCTTATAACGATGCAATTACTAATTTTAAAAAAGCCAATGAAAGCCGCCATTTATTTGATACTGCTTATGGTTATGCCATCTTCCCCACCGTAGCCAAAGGCGGTATCGGGATTGGTGCCGCATATGGAAATGGTCGTGTATACCAAAGCGATGCTTATATGGGGGATTCCACGTTAACCCAGCTATCCATTGGTTTTCAATTAGGCGGACAAGCCTATAGCGAAATTATCTTTTTTAAAGATGCTAAAGCTTATAATGATTTCACCAGCGGTAGCTTTGAATTTAGTGCCCAAGCATCTGCCGTAGCGATTAACGTTGGTGCCAATGCTCAAGTCGGTACTACGGGCAATTCAGCTGGTGCAGGGCAAGCAGGAAGTAACCACACTGCAACAGCCGCTTATATCAATGGCATGGCGATATTTACCGCCGCAAAAGGAGGCTTAATGTTTGAAGCCGCCCTAGCAGGTCAGTCATTTACCTTTGATGGTAAGTAACCGCTGCTAGTCTTAACACTCGTTAAGTACATAACATTCAGGCTGCCATTGGCAGCCTGAATTATTTGGAAAGAGTGGTTTATTAACGCAGAATCCAAATAATGGCATTAGCATATACAGAGTAGCCTAGCTAACTCGTTTGTGGACAAAAGTGGGTTTAAGATATTAATTAACTCAGCTTACTTGGCATTGGTTTAGCTTGATTTATAACGTAGCTTCATTTGAACTTATTGCCTGCCGCATGTGAGCTACAGGACTTAGTAAATGTCGCGATCACAGGGATGTGAAAGAGTGACCTTAGTGCAGATGATTAAGCGAGACGCCAGCTCTTGATT
>NZ_JBEOPO010000046.1:0-34913 GCF_040310145.1 Shewanella sp. S1-49-MNA-CIBAN-0167
TTCATAGCAAATCTCACTTCTAGTCTTGATTTATACTATAAGAATAGGCCAAAACTGACTCAGATGCATAGGCATGATAAATAATGACTTAGCTCATCAATGCCCTTCATTGGTATTTGAGCATATGGCTAGGTACTAGGTCGCTTCGCTGCTTGATGCTATAAAATCTTAGCAGCGAAGCGGTCCCTATTCCTGAGATGACAAGCGGTGACGAGCGATATCAAGAGATGATAAGCCACGAGCCTAGGTGCTAGACCGCTCTATCCGTGAGCGCAGCGTTCGCTTGTTATCTCTTGTTATCGTTTCTGAAGCTGTCCCTAGTAGGACAGAGTCCGCTCCTAGCAGCCGCAGGCGCTCTATTCCTAGACCCTTGAACTGGGTCAATTCTGGACATGCACAATCCTGTCTTTCGAGGTCGTTTGGGTATAAATATGCAATGTGAGAAATTTTAATTTGCGTCACATCGCCTAGTAGGGGAAAATATGACTTCACAATTGTCAGCTACTCACAAACAAGCAGGAGAGAGCATGTCATCTCGTAAAGTACTCGCTAACGCCATTCGCGCCCTAAGTATGGATGCGGTTCAAAAAGCCAATTCTGGTCATCCAGGTGCCCCTATGGGTATGGCTGATATTGCCGAAGTGCTATGGAATGATTTTCTAAAGCACAATCCAACTAATCCTAACTGGGTCGATCGCGATCGTTTTGTACTATCAAACGGTCATGGCTCTATGCTTATATACTCTTTACTGCATTTATCGGGTTATGAATTGCCAATTGAAGAGCTAAAACAATTCCGTCAATTACATTCAAAAACCCCTGGTCATCCAGAATATGGTTACACCCCTGGCATTGAAACCACAACCGGTCCTTTAGGCGCGGGGCTCAGTAATGCTGTTGGTATGGCAATTGCTGAAAAAACCTTAGCGGCTCAGTTTAATCGCCCAGGCCACGAGATTGTTGATCACTTTACCTACTGTTTCTTAGGCGATGGTTGTTTAATGGAAGGTATTTCTCACGAAGCCAGTTCATTAGCGGGCACATTGGGTCTTGGTAAGTTAGTGGCATTTTGGGATGACAACGGTATTTCTATCGATGGTCATGTTGAAGGTTGGTTTACCGACGATACGCCTAAGCGTTTTGAAGCCTATGGCTGGCATGTTATTGCGGGTGTAGATGGTCATGATCCAGACGCTATCCGTGCTGCAATTGAACAAGCCAAATCAGTCACTGACAAGCCATCGATGATTTGCTGTAAAACCATTATTGGTTTCGGTTCGCCTAACAAATCGGGTAGCCATGATTGCCATGGTGCACCATTAGGTGATGCTGAAATCGCCGCGGCTCGTGAGTTCTTAAACTGGCCACATGCTCCTTTTGAAATCCCATCTGATGTTTATGCTGGTTGGGATGCTAAGCAAAAAGGTGTGGCCAATGAATCATTATGGAATGAAAAATTTGGCGCTTATCAAGCTGCATTTCCAGAACTCGCTGCAGAATATGATCGCCGGGTATTAAAAGGTGATTTACCTGCAGATTTCGAATCTAAAGCACAAGCTTTTATCCAACAAAGCCAAGATAAAGCTGAAGGTATTGCCAGCCGTAAAGCATCGCAAAATGCCATAGGTTTCTTCGGTGCCATGTTGCCAGAATTACTCGGTGGTAGCGCAGACTTAGCCGGTTCTAATTTAACGCTTTGGTCTGGTTCAAAAGGTATTCAAGACGATCCTGCCGGTAACTACATCTATTACGGTGTACGTGAATTTGGCATGAGCGGTATTATGAACGGCGCATCATTGCATGGTGGTTTTATTAACTATGGTGCAACCTTCATGATGTTTATGGAATATGCGCGTAACGCAGTACGTATGTCTGCATTAATGGGTATTCAAAATATTTTCGTGTATACCCATGACTCAATTGGTCAAGGTGAAGATGGTCCAACCCATCAGCCTGTTGAGCAATTAGCTAACTTGCGCTTAACGCCAAATATGGCCGTATGGCGTCCATGTGATGCAGCTGAAACGGCTGTTTCATGGAAAGTGGCGATTGAACGTCGCAATGCACCAACAGCGCTAGTCTTTAGCCGTCAGGGTCTTAAAGCACAAGCGCGTAGCACTGAGCAATTAGCTAACGTGACTAAAGGTGGTTATGTACTGTCTGATTGTCAAGGCACTGCAGAGGTGATTTTGATTGCCACCGGCAGTGAAGTGCAATTGGCGATGGATTCTGCCGTCGAGTTAACCAAGTTAGGTCAAAAAGTGCGTGTGGTTTCTATGCCTTCTACGACTGAGTTTGATAAGCAAGATGCTGCCTACAAAGAATCTGTCTTGCCAAAAGGTGTCACTAAACGTGTTGCCATTGAAGCTGCACATACAGATTTCTGGTACAAGTATATTGGTTTTGATGGTGGCGTAGTGGGTATGACGACCTTCGGTGAGTCAGCCCCTGGTGGTGATTTACTTAAGCATTTCGGCTTCACTGTTGATAATGTAGTAAAAACTGTCCAATCTTTAGGATAATCATCTGAGATTAAACACTTATCTATTAGGTGGTTAATCTGTATAATAACGGCCTGCAATACTATTGCAGGCCGTTATTTTTATGTCTTTAATTCACACTAAATAACATTTACTAAGTCACTTATGTGTCAGTGTTTCTACAATAGTTGATGACACCATAGGTACCTCGGTGAATGATACTGGACCCTAAATGATTCGAGTTGCAATTAATGGTTATGGCCGGATTGGCCGCTCAATACTTCGTGCACTGTACGAATCTGGTAAACGTCAACAAATTCAAATTGTGGCGATTAATGAGCTGGCAAAGCCAGAAGCTATTTGTCATTTAACCCAATACGACACTACTCATGGTCGTTTCAAGCATAACGTTAAGCTAAAGGGTGATCAGTTGCTTATTGGTGATGACAGTATTTTGTTACTCAATCAAGCTGATGCTAACTTATTGCCTTGGGCTGAGCTTGATATTGATATCGTTTATGAAGCCACCGGCAGCTTAATTGATCGTCAAGCTTGCGAAGCACACATTCATGCTGGCGCTAAGCAAGTGCTGATTAGCCATCCTTCTTCTGCAGATGTTGATGCAACCATTGTGTATGGTGTTAATCATGATTTATTGCGTGCAGACCATACGGTTATTTCTAATGCGTCTTGCACTACCAATTGTATTGTCCCGGTTATCGATGTATTGGATAAGCATTTTGAAATTAAAAGTGGGGCTATTACGACTATTCACTCGGCGATGAATGATCAGCAGGTCATTGACGCTTATCATGATGATTTACGTCGAACGCGCGCCGCAGGCCAGTCCATTATTCCTGTTGATACTAAATTAGCTCGAGGCATCGAACGTATTTTGCCGCACATGAAAGATAAGTTTGAAGCTATTTCTGTGCGTGTGCCCACCATTAATGTGACCGCGATCGATTTATCCGTCACCCTTGAGAAAAAAGTCAATATTGAACAGATCAACAGTGTGTTAGAACTTGCCTCAAACGGAAGTTTTAATGGTATTTTAGGCTATACTGACGAGCCTCTGGTATCGTGTGACTTTAACCATGATCCACGTTCAAGTATTGTCGATGGTACCCAAACCCGTGTTAGCGCTGGCCACTTGGTCAAATTATTATTATGGTGCGATAACGAATGGGGTTATGCCAACCGCATGCTTGATACCAGTTTAGCGATGATCCAAGCAAAATCAGATCGGTAACATAAACAGATTATGCCGTAATGGGTTAAGCCGGTTGCGCACAAAGACTTTGTATTAACTTAAAAAGGAACTGCTAATTATGGCAATTATTAACATGACAGATTTAGATCTACAAAATAAGCGGGTGCTTATTCGTGAAGATTTAAACGTGCCTGTCAGCGATGGCGTTGTGACCAGTGATGCGCGTTTACGGGCGTCATTGCCAACGATTAAACTTGCGCTGCAAAAAGGCGCCGCAGTCATGGTGATGTCACATTTAGGCCGCCCAACAGAAGGTGTGTTCAACGCCGAATTCTCAATGCAACCTGTAGTGGATTATTTAACGAAAGCGTTAGATTGCTCAGTGCGTTTAGTGAGTGATTATCTTGATGGTGTTGAGGTTAATGTTGGCGAAGTCGTCGTATTTGAAAACGTTCGCTTTAATATTGGCGAAGGTAAAAACGATGAAGCATTATCTAAAAAAATGGCCGCATTATGTGATGTGTATGTTATGGACGCATTTGGAACGGCTCATCGTGCCCAAGCATCTACTCATGGCGTCGGTGTGTATGCCCCCATTGCCTGTGCTGGCCCGTTATTAGCCCAAGAATTAGATGCACTAGGCAAAGCGCTTGATAATCCAGCTCGTCCAATGGTGGCGATTGTTGGTGGTTCTAAAGTGTCGACTAAATTAACCGTACTTGAAAGCCTTTCAACTAAAGTTGACCAACTTGTTGTGGGCGGCGGTATTGCTAATACCTTTATTGCTGCAGCAGGCTATAAAGTAGGTAAGTCACTGTATGAAGCTGATTTAGTAGAAGAGGCCAAGCGTCTAGTGGCCAATGCCCGAAGTCGTGGTGGTGATATTCCGGTTCCTACTGACGTGGTAGTCGCGAGTGAGTTTAGTCCAACGGCTGCCGCGACGCTTAAATCGGTTAGCGAGGTGACTGACAGCGATATGATTTTTGATATTGGTCCTGACAGCGCAGAAGCCTTAGCTAAAATTATTGAACAAGCGGGCACGATCGTCTGGAATGGTCCAGTGGGCGTGTTTGAATTTGATCAATTCGGCGAAGGCACTAAGCGTATCGCCGAAGCGATCGCAAATTCCAAAGCATTTTCTATTGCTGGCGGTGGTGACACCCTGGCGGCAGTCGATAAGTACAATATTGCAGACAAAGTGTCTTATATTTCAACCGGTGGGGGGGCTTTCCTTGAGTTTTTAGAAGGCAAAGAATTACCCGCAGTAGCAATGCTTGAAAAGCGTGGCGCTTAGTTCACACATCAAGTATTTGTAGCGTAAACCTAATAATTATTATAAAAAAAACCGCTCTGTCACTGTTATTTTTTAGCCGCGACAGAGTAAAAAATCCGTCCAAACGATAGCGACCTAGGTGAGTAATCACCCTATTATTGGAGAACAAAATGGCTCTTATCTCTCTACGACAACTGCTTGACCACGCTGCAGAGCATGGTTATGGCGTCCCTGCTTTTAACGTTAACAACCTTGAGCAAATGCGTGCAATTATGCAAGCCGCTGAAGCCACTGACAGCCCTGTGATTGTTCAGGCCTCTGCCGGTGCACGTAAATATGCTCGCCCACAATTTTTAAAATACTTAATGGCAGCCGCTCTTGAGCAGTATCCTGATATCCCAGTTTGTATTCATCAAGATCATGGTACTGATCCTGACATTTGTCAGCGTTCAATTCAGTTAGGTATGTCATCAGTCATGATGGATGGCTCGTTAATGGCCGATGGTAAAACACCTGCATCATACGACTACAACGTAGATGTCACTCGTCGTACAGTGGCATTTGCTCATGCTTGTGGTGTGTCTGTTGAAGGTGAAATTGGTTGTTTAGGCAGTTTAGAAACGGGCCAAGCTGGCGAAGAAGACGGTGTTGGTGCTGCGGGAACGCTGAGCATGGACCAAATGCTAACGTCGCCGGAAGAAGCGGCCCGTTTTGTTGCTGATACCCATGTGGATGCATTAGCCATTGCCATTGGCACCAGCCATGGAGCGTACAAGTTTAGCCGTAAACCTACCGGTGATGTATTACGTATCGACCGTATTAAAGAAATCCATGCGCGGATCCCGAACACGCATTTGGTTATGCACGGTTCATCCTCAGTACCGCAAGAGTGGCTGCAAATCATCAACAAGTATGGTGGTGAAATTCCAGAAACTTATGGAGTGCCGTTAGAAGAAATCGTTGAAGGTATTAAGCACGGTGTGCGTAAAGTGAACATTGATACTGATTTACGTTTAGCATCAACGGGTGCCGTGCGTAAATTCTTGGCTGAACATCCTGCAGAATTTGATCCGCGTAAATTCTTGAAAGCATCAATGGAAGCGATGGCTGACATTTGTACCATCCGTTATGAAGCATTTGGTTGTGCGGGTATGGGCTCTAAAATTAAGCCTAAATCACTGCAAGCAATGTATAAAGCTTATCAATCTGGTGAGCTTGATCCTAAAATAATGTAAGCCAGTCTTACACTAAAACCACTAATCAGCTCATTTATCAATGAGCTGATTTTTTGTGAAAAAATAACCCAAAACGCTATTTTGTAAACCTTATCGAACATGGTTATCGGTTAAAAAATTGATGCTATAACGTCAACATTTATTGATTTACCTGTTATGGGCGAAAGATCTCATGGATGTGGCCATTAATGGCCGCGACCTAATGTGAGACGCCCTGGGTGACAAAGCTTTCGCGGCACAGTGATTCTATTGCCAAATTTGAATGTTTATCTTATTGTTCGGATTGTTGATTGGTATAGGTAACAAGATTATTATTGACCCTATGGTCGGTGCTAAACAGCTATGAGCTGCTAAGTCTCAAAGGTATCTAGTGCCAACATTAGGCTTAATCCTAACCAGTATTATGATGCTATTCGTGATGATATGGTGGCCTAATCTCATGGGGAACTAGTGATAAAAACGACCTTATTTTCCTTATAGGATAATTATTTGTGCTGCCGTTAGTTATGGAAACCGTTAGGACATTTAACTTAGTAGTGATTAATGCGTTAAGAGCCTGCGGTGATGCCATGTTGGCTTTTTGCATGGGCCTGTTCCATGTGATGTATAGCGGGATCTGATGCGGTCCACTTAGCGTTTAGCTTGCTGGGTGTTTGGGCCGTTTTAGCGCTCGATGAATAGGTTTAGCCATGCTGTGGCTGTTAATGCACCGCATGTTGGCAAAGCAACAGCCTAGTGACTTAATGATTGATGGGATGACTATTTTTTCAATTTTATTATCAAAGTGTTAATATTCTAGGGGTTAAACGTATAACCCCCCACATTAGATTTTGTAAATCGTAAATAAAGGATGAAATGACATGAAGAGACTGCTACTTACTGCAGCTATTACACTAACCATGCCATTTGCAGCACATGCTGGAAGTGAGTTTGTTGAAGGCGATGCCACTTTTGCTGGTGAAGCAGAATTAGGTGCAACGTTAACCACCGGTAATACAGATACTTCTTCGTTTAAAGCGCGCCTAGCGTTGAAACAAGAATTAGACAACTGGGAGAACCAGTATGTGTTAGAAGGCTTGTACAAAGAAGACTCTGAAGAAGTGACTGCAAAACGTTATTTCCTAGGTGCGCAAGGCAACTACCAAATTAACGATGTGAGCTATTTGTTTGCTAACACTAACTATGAAGTTGATCCATTCACTGGTTACGATTTCACCTCAACGACTTCTGCCGGTTATGGTCAACACTTTATTGATACTGACAGAATGTCTTTAAAAGCTGAGGCGGGTCCGGGTTATATTTATCAACAACTGGATGAAGAATCCGCACTTGCTGAAGGTTATGATAGCGAAGATAGCGTTGTTGCTCACGCCGTGATTGATTTCCAAACTAAGATTAGTGATTCATCTAAGTTCCAGCAGAGGTTTGTTGCCGATTGGGGGAGTAAATTAGATGCTCGTTCTGAAACCTCATTAACAGCCAATATCGTTGGCTCACTGGCGATGAAATTTGCTGTTATTGTTCGTTATAACAGTGAACCGCTTGATGACAAAGAAAGTACTGACACTGAAACCAACATGACATTACTTTACGCATTTTAAGTTAACACTATTTGTCATGTTAACTTGAATTTATGTATCGAAACGCTGGCCTTGCCAGCTTTTTTATAGCTGTTTTTTTGAATGACTACAATGTCGGCTTATTATCGCCTTAACGAATGGATCCCCCCAATCTTTATCCGTAAGTGATTAATTCAGCGTGTCCCATTATTAATCAGCAATGTCGTAAGTTAGCGATTTCTATATTTACTATCATGCAATTATACCTTGCGCAGAAAAACGCCATATTCGCGGGCTTGCTCACGAATTAGCAATCTTATCCAGAGGATAGTCGAGTTAGCATCCTTTCATCTCTCTCTTTGGGAGTATACTTTTTTAATCAGTCGATACACTAAGACAGTGCGATGCAAATAGGATGTTGTTGGTTCGACAATGCACAACGTTTGTTGACAGATCAGTCAACGGCGACTCAATGGCATTTAAACGATAATGAATATTGGGTGTTAAACCAATTGGTTCAGCATCGCGGGCAAGTAGTGCCTTTATCTTTGCTTGCAACTGTGGTGGCATCTGGTGACTGTGCGCATCAATTATCTCATGCCGAACTGCTAGGTATTATCAATAAAATTATTAATCATCTGTGTCATCGTCATATTAATCTCATTGAATATATCCCTGAACAGGGGGTGATTTTATATACCACCGTGACCACTAAGCGCAGCAAGATCTTGGAAATGCCTAATCGGCTATTATCGTTAGGTCAGTATCTGTTTATTATTGCCATTCTATTAAGTATATTGTTGTTTGTTTACGCTAACCTTAACCCTCCTCAGCTTGCTCAAGCCGATGTATTGCGGCAAGTGTTGACCTCTGATGGACATATTGTTCAACTGTTTGTTTTTGGGGAGGATAATCAGCAAAATGCGCTATTGCATGCAGACTGCTTATCAACACAATTACGCTTGTGTCACCATGCCCGCTGGGATTCAATTACGATGACGTTATCGGCTAATCAAGGTTACATGAGTTTCATTTTGACCGATTCCAGTGAAGCGATACCATTAGTTAATAGCATTAAAGTGAGTATCGATAACATGAGCACGCCATTTATCACTCAAGAATGGCTACAAAAGGTGCACATTTGTGGCTAGATTTATGTCCCTATTAATGCACATGAAAATACGCCGATTATTACAGTCAAAACGCGGCAAGCTTTTTTTTGTATTAAGTTTTTTGCTGATTACATTTATTGTGACCAGTGTGCTTAATCGCATTGCTAGTACCCATAATGTTTGGCATTTCGATTGCCATGCTGACGGTTATTTTAGTCATCAAGGAGAATTACCATTAACCGTTAATAAAAGTAACTTACGGTTAACCTTATACATTGAGCACAATCAAGCCGAACTGACTTATAGGGTAGAGTCATCAACTCATGATCCCGAAACGGTTCAATTATCAGGCAAGGTCGAAGAGGTTCATATGGGCTCATTTACTTATCATTTAGCATTATCCCTACCGCCGACCCGTTGGCAAGATAACAGTCTATTACGCCCATATTTACAGAATGAATTTGGTATTACTGCATCTCACTTTATGGATGGTTTTAGCATATCTCAGGAGGTTCAGGTGATCGACTTAGATGACACATTCACACGGGGAACGCTAAAATTTCTCCCAAGTAATAACGTTTGGGCTTGTCAGTTAATATCCCCCAATACTGCTGACTAATTTTCATTGAATAAATTAACTTTTAGCTTAATATTCCCTTTGCGGTATAGTAGGTAAGTGTCAATGAAAAAAGGTGTGTGAAAGATATAGTGGCAAAAGTTAAAGTAAAACAAGAAGAAGCGTTATCAATTAAATTTAGTCATCAAATGGGCCCTGGTGATCAACGGGTATTTGATCTGTATTTTTATTTGCCAACAGAAATGGGCATTGGTTCGCATACCTTAGATGAAGAGGATTATTATCACAGTAGTATTCTTGGACGTCGTTCTTATTATTCTAAAGGACTGCATTTACCGTTAGTCCAGTCACGTTTTGTCAGTTTAAATAAACGAACGTTAGAAGAGTTTCGTTTATACCTTAACTTATTCGCTTATCAATTTGCTGTCGCCATTGAAACTGATGCCAAAGAGTTACAACAAAATACTGACACAAGTGAGTTTTATCCGGCATTAGATGAGCTGTGTGATGTGGTTACGCAACTATTTAAAAAGTTTCGGCGTAATGAACCGAACGATCCTAAGTGGAAATCTTATTTTGAGCATGCCGATAATTACCTGTCCTGGTTTTGTGAGCAGCAGCTATTAAAGACATTGGCTCGAAGCCCTAGAAGTGCTGACTATAGTGATGTTAAAGAAAAAGTATTAAATTTATGCCGTAGTGAGAATCACTATAGAGAGCAAGAGTGCAAATACAACTCGTTGCAGACTCAGCTTGATGCTAACCGGATCTCTAATAAAATGCTTCTTTTAAGACGCTTAATTCAACAAGGTGTTGTTTTAAAAGAAGAATTAAAGCCATTAGGCGTCGGTCTCAAAAAATTCGTAACTGGAGTTGCCACGGGGCTTGTGATGCTGGTGGTATCGGCATTGATAATAAAAGCCCAAGGTTTCTTTAATGGATTAACCTTGACCTTGCTGCTGACGTTAGCGGTTATTTATGGTTTTAGGGAAATCTTTAAAGAGGATTTTCGTAATGCTATGTGGCGGTTTATCCAACGAGGCCGTCCAAGGTGGAGCCGTATTTTACGTGATACTACCACCCAAACTGTGGTCGCTAAACAATTAGTTTGGCTCGAATTTATGCGCAGTCAAGATATCCCAAAAGCGGTTTCTGATATCATGAAGCAACGCCACAGTCAGAATAAAGTGGATTCAGAAGTTCTGCATTATCGTATTGCAACCAAGGTGACAAATAAGCCCTTTGAGGCGGATTATTCACAAATTCAAGAACAAGTGAATTTTAGTCTAGTGCCTTTTGCTCGTCATTTAGAACGTGGTAAAGCGAAGATATATAAAGAAACCGAAGGTAATATTAGCAATGAGTCTGTTGAGCGTCGCTATCAAGTCAATTTGGTTGCTGTGTTGCGTGATGGCAAACAGGAACCTGAATATGCCCGCTTTAAAGTGACCATGAACCGTTCAAGTATTATTGATATTCATGAAAGTAAGCTGCCTGATAATGTACAACCTTTTAGGCTTGAGTCTGACGAACTCCTTCCAGAGGTTGTTAGTCATTCTCATCCGCACACATAAGACTACAGATGAAGTAATTAAAAATAGTTTTCTTTTATAGCTTTATTTCTATTTATTAATAACTTGACGTTATTCATCTTCTGTTCAACGGTCAATATTGATCACCACCTGACGTTAAGCAACGCTGTGTCAGGTGATTGAATCAGTCAATTTTCGAGGATGATGTGGCTTTGGTAGGGCGAGTAAATGCTTGGCAAATATTTTGGTCAACAGATTGTTTAGCACGTTTTAAGGCTATTTCAGCGTTAGCAAGGTATTGGTCCAAACTTTGTCGCTGTAAATAACTCGCGATACCAATGTTAATTCCTTCACCCAAATTCTTTTCTTCCAGACACTGCATCATATTAATCGCATATTGATGGGCTGAGTTTGCATTCGTTTCGGTCAACAATATGACTAGCTTTCCGAGCTGCCATTGCGCAATTTGATAATTAAGCGGTAACTCAATCAGTAACTGTAGCTCAATGTCTTTTTGACGCTTTTCAAGTTGGCTCATATTGCCCATATTGCTGAAAATGCCTTCTGGATTAATGTCCATTACGAGTAAGCTTGAATGTTCTTTAGTGAGCTCACTAAGGTTGATAAAGTAATTTTCAAGCTCATTTAAACGTAATACTATGGCGCTTCGATGGCCAATGACGTTACTGCTGTTTTGGGCCGACACCACTGGCGTGGTCTGTTCAAAAGTACAAATAAGGTATTCAATATCACCTTCGAATGTAAGTTGACCTGTTAATGTCGTTTTTAAGCAATGCTCATAACGGCCATGGTTAAATGGCATAATTTGCGCGGTCCACTCCCCCTGTAAGCTAATTTGCGCGGTTATGTTCTGCCATTGATTATGCAGTTCATCGCCGAGTAATTCTGTGATAGAAATATCAGTGTCTCCGTGTAAAGACATCAGCTGATCAAATTGCTTATTACATTTTATTATCATGCCACTGGCATCGGTTAGCGCCGTAGCGACAGCACAGTTGCTCATTAATTGATAGAGATAGGCTTGGCTCTGACTATCAAATAATGCGGTAATATCTTCAAATGTGACTAACCAATAATACTCATTACTGTTAGGGCATTTTTCTCTGCGAATATGAGTTTGTAACATACTACTATTAAGCGTTTCTAAATTGATCTCACCATTCCATTGCTTATGATGAGTTAATGCATCTTTAATGTGGTTGAAACGATCATCATCAAGATGCAGTACTCGTTGTAAACTGCGATCTTTGAGATCATCAATTGGTAAGGATAGTGCGGCAGCGGCTTTGGCATTAACGCTCTGGATACGGCCACTATCATTGACGATTAAGCAGCTTAATTCACTGCTAAACAAACTGTTACTCAATTGAAGGCTATTTTGCCTCGCGCGTCTCTCAAGTACAAATCGATGTCTTAATATAATCAGTAAACTGGCTAACAGTGCTATCAAGCATCCTGCAACTATGATGAGTATTCGCCATTGAGCATAGCGAGTGGCAATGTCTTCATGGCGAATATAAGACAATAAAAAGTATTCTCTTTTGTTTTCGTATTGGTTGGTTAACTCGACTTTTAAATACACAAAAGTGGAGTCTTGGCTGTGAAACTGACCAAAGTTATTCATTGCTATTACACGCCACAATTCTGGGTAAGTTTGTTTTAAACTTGCCCCAAGTGTGTTGGGCATACTGTCTAATGGCGCAGGTTGAGAGGCACCCGCATAGAGGAAACCTTGAGTATCAAGCAGGAGTAATGGTGAATTTTGATTAAAAAAAGCAGGCTTTATTGTTTCCAGTAGTTTAACGATAGAATTGTAAGTGACCAAATAACCTTTAATACTTTGGTCTGGGTTTTCTATCCACGATAACTGATAAAAATAAGGTTCTAATATGCCATCAATAGGAGTAAACGCCATTGGTGACGTGTAAATATCATTGCCGCCCATATTTCTACCCGAGCCCAATAACGCGGCGGGTAGTTGCATGTTATTGAAACTACCCGTGGTGGCAAATTGGAGTTCTCCTTGAGGAGTAAATAATGCCAGCCCAAGTAGTTCAGGAATATTTTCAGTCAATGAATTCCAGTTTTCGATGGTCTTTAATTGCAGTTTGTCTGATGGGTTTTGCAGATATTGTCGCAGTAATTCACCTTTTGCGATGGTTTGGGTTCTAAACTGCAAAAATGAGACTTTATCAGAGGCTAAAGACGCTACCGTTTGCAACTCACTGTAGCGTTGATCTGCCCAATCTTCTTGCAGGCGACGCTCGCCTAGATTGACCACCATATTAGTGACGATAAACACCACAATTAATAAAATAATCAATTGGCTTAGCAGCGAAAGAATGTGCTGTTGCGACCAATGACTCGCTTGTGAAGAAATTAATAACGAGTTTGAAGAACCCACTGCTTTGTGTTTAGACATGGTGCCACTTTTTTAGCATTCTCTTACTGGCAATACTAGCATGAAGCCGACGTTGGCGAAAACGTCTAGGTATCAATAGCCCATTTATTTAACCAATTTTATCCAGTTCGCGTTGTTTAAATATTGCACCGTTTTGCTCTGCGATACCGCGGCAACGTTCGATGTTTACATTAGCCAGTCCGTTAATGGCACTGACTTGTACTTGCGGTATGTATTGAGGTGCGAGTTGAATAAATTCAAGCAGTGCCTTATAGGAATTTGCCAGCTTGGGGTGACAGTGTTGCTGGTAGCTTTCTGGGGTGTCGGCATTAAGTGAAATTGACAGGCTGTCTATGCATTGGCTGAGCTCTGGCAAAATATTACGACGATGAAAGTGGTTGCCCAATCCATCGGTATTAAGCCTTACACGCCCACCTTGTGCTTTTATGGCATGGGCAAGCTGCAGCAAACATTCAAGGTTTAACGTTGGTTCACCAAAGCCGCAAAAGACATATTCTTCCACGTCATGCACATTACCTAACAAGGGTAAAACATCCTCTGCGGTAATACGTTGACTGAGTGATAAGTCGAAGTCGTGCACTTGTTTCGATCCATTATGCTTAGGGCAAAACTGGCATCTTAAGGTGCATCTTGCCGTAATATTGAGATAACGGTGATTGCCGATATCGTAAACTAAGGTTGGCGTGGGTGAGGTAGAGGCGTTCATGGCAGCTTTTTATTATGGAGAACAGGGTAAGTATTGTAGCTAAATATCGAATGTGACTATGTTGCTTAGCTCGCAGTTTTTACAGCAAAAAAAACAGAGCTGATTTAGCTCTGTTTTTGGGACTAACGATATGGGTTAATGGTGTTCATCAGAGCCTAATGGTTCCGCAACTGTTTTGGGTTGCCACCACCACATAAAAACGCGTCGTAATAAGCGCCTTATATCATCCAGAATAATGTACAAGATGGGCACCAAAATTAACGTCACTACCGTTGAGAATAAAATACCAAATGCTAGAGATGTCGCCATTGGGATAACAATTTTAGCCTGTAAGCTTTTTTCCATAATAATGGGCACCAAGCCAAAAAAGGTGGTTAACGAGGTAAGGATGATTGCCCTAAAACGATAACAACCAGAATCGATAGCCGATTGCATTAGCGACTTGCCTTCTTCGCGGGCTCGGTTAACAAAGTCGACCAAAATGAGTGAGTCGTTTACCACTACCCCGGCTAACGCCACAATACCGCATAAGCTCAACACACTCATGGATAAGCCTAGAATATAGTGGCCAAACAAGGCGCCAATCATGCCAAACGGGATGACCGACATAATGATTAACGGTTGCGTGTACGATTTTAATGGAATGGCCATTAAGGCATAAATGGTAAACATGGCAAAGAAAAATCCTTGGGCTAAACCAAGCATAGCATTTTGCTCGTCTAAGCTGCCGCCATCTAATGCTGACGTTACTTTAGGGAATCGTGCGGTTAATTCGGGTAAAAAATCTTGCTGAATTTCGGCGACCACTTTCGATGGTTCAACGTTGTTTTTATTCACATTGGCGCTGATGGTAATCGCTCGGCGGCCATCAACCCGGGTGATCGACGCGTACGACTCACCCATTTCGATATCTGCTACGGTTGAAAACGGCACTGCTGCGCCTGACGGGGTGCGGATCAGCATGTTTTCAAGGTCACCCACAGTGCGGCGTTGTTCGAGCGGGTAACGCACCATGACTTTGACTTCTTCTTTATTACGCAAAATACGTTGGGCTTCATAACCATAAAAACCGTACCGAACTTGGCGAGCTAAATCTGACAGTGTCAGCCCTTGCGCTTCGGCTTCAGGACGGATATTTAACCGAATTTCGTGCGAACCTGAAGAAAAGTTATCGGTAATATCAAATACGCCTTCATAAGTGGCCAATTTAGACTTAAGCACTTTGGCCGCTTCAGACAGTTGGTTTAAATCACTTGAGGTTAAGCGAAACGATAAATCGCCGCCAGCATCGTTGGTGCTGGCATTGATGTTAAGCTTTTTAACTGACAATAACTCGGGTAATTGTTTACGCCATTCTTCAGCAATAGCGACGCCGTCTACTTCACGGTCTTCGCCTTTAGTCAGCTCGGTAAACACAAAGGCACTGCTGCGTGAGCTTAGTTCGATGTAGCTGTGCTTCACCATGGGGTAACCGTATTGGTCTTCAAGTTTGGCGTTCATCTTGTATAACGCATCTTCGACTTGTTGCAGCACTTTTAAGGTGTTCTGCTCAGAACTGCCTTCTTCCATTTCAAGCTGCACTTGAATAAAGTCCGATGGAATATCAGGGAAGAAAACCCAGCGTACTTTGCCGCTTTGCACTAAAGCAAGTGACAGAATTAATACCCCCACAAATACCGCCACGACGTTGTAGCGACGCTTAATGCAGCGCTCAAGAAAATGACGATAGGTGTTGTGAATGAAATGCTGTAACCATTCGTTGATAGCAAATTTAAAGCGTGAGAAAGGATTCGTTGGGGCGGTGCGTTTTCTGATTTTCATGTGAGCTAAATGTGCGGGTAAAATCAGTTTTGATTCGATCAGCGAAAAGGCTAAACACAAAATCACCACCATACCGATGGATTTCCAAATAATGCCCATGGGCCCAGACACCATGATCATGGGGATAAAGGCTGCAATAGTGGTGAGCACCCCAAAGGTGGCTGGCATCGCCACTTTTTGTACCCCTTTTATCACATTATCTAAAGAGTGGCCGTTTTCCTCTAACTCGGTATAGGCACTTTCTCCGATGACAATGGCATCGTCGACGACGATCCCCAGCACCAGAATGAACGCGAATAAGGTCAGCATATTAATCGACATGTTAAACGGTTCAAGCGGCATTAATAACATGGTGCCCAAAAAGCACACAGGTAAGCCCATCATTACCCAAAAAGCGAGTTTAAGATCTAAGAATAAGGCCAGAATAATAAACACCAGCAGAGCGCCATAAAACATGTTCGACAACATCATGTTTAAACGCCCTTGCAGGTAGTGAGTTAAATCACCCCAGGTATCAAGTTGAATATTGCTTGGTAAGGTTTTTTTACGTTCGGCGACGTAAGCCTTAACTTGTGATGAAATATCTAAGGCATTTTGATCGTCAATACTGGTGATTTCAATTACCGCAGCCGGTTTGCCGTTAAAGCGGGTGTATTCCAGACGTTCTTCAAAATCATCATTAATTGTGGCCACTTGCGGTAACATAATCCGGCTGCCGTCTGGGCGCGTTTCTACCACAATCTGCGCAAAGTCATCTGCGGTATAAGCTTGGCCTTTTGTGCGCAGTAGGATGTCACCATCTTGGGCCCGAATAGAACCGCCGGGTAAATCAATCGACGAGTTTTGTACCGCTAAAGCCACTTGAGTAAACGTAATGCCATATTCGCGTAGTTTGTCTTCCGACAGTTCGATGCCTATTTCGTAGTCGCGAACTCCGGTGACTTTTGCGCGAGTCACTGCTGGTAAGTCGGTAATGTCGTCTCTGATCGCTTTAGCCATTTCTTTCATGTCATGCAGGTTCATGTCGCCATAAACAGATACCCAAATCACATTGTTTTCTGGCTTTATTTGGTAAATATTGGGTTTTTCGATGTTGTCAGGGAAGGTTGCAATGGCATCGATACGCAGTTTAGCTTCATCTAGTACTTGCTGCACATCGTAACCGTCTTCGACCTCAATGGTCACTGAGCCAACACTATCACTGGCAACAGAAGTCACTTTTTTAATGCCGCTAATATCTTGAATCGCTTCTTCGATTTTTATATTAATCCCTTCTTCAATTTCTTGTGGCGCTGCGCCTGGATAGGCAACATTGATATTGATGAGATTTAATTCAAATGTTGGAAAGATTTCTTTATTAATGAGTACCGCACTAAACAAACCGCCAATAAGCAAGGCGGCCATCAGTAAGTTGGCTGCGACACTGTTGCGCGCAAACCAGGCGATGATCCCTTTATTAGTATCCATTCTTATTCACCTGCAGTCGTAGCGGCTTGGGCGTCAGTATCGACTGGAGCTGACTTGGTTTCTTCTCCGAGCACTTTAATGATCTGCCCAGAATTCAAACTATTAATGCTAGTCATGGATACTCGCTCATTTGCCTTGAAGCTGCCTTGAATATAAATGGTATCGGCATCTGAACGAATAACATTCACTGGGCGCATCTCGATAATATTGTCTGCACCAACAACGGCAACCTGACCATTTCGTACCACGTGACGTGGCAGTTTTACTACATTATTAACCGTGCGGCCTGTGATGACGGCGTTCACAAAGCTGCCATATTTTAAGGGTAATTGTCCTTCAGTTTTATTTTTGCGTAAATACGGATCATGTATTTCTGCGACTAGATACACCATGCGAGTTTGCTCGTCGATGACGTTTTCGCTGCGAACAATATTGCCTTGCCAAGTGACTTGTTTACCTGCCAGAAATGCGGTGAGTGTGACAGCGGTTTCAGGATTATCAACCGACTCTAAATACGCGAGATCTGCATTTGTTAATGGCAGTCTAATTTCAGCAATACTGGTGTTGTAGAGTTCACCTAAGTTAGTGCCCAAGGTTACGTACTGACCTAAGTCGACATTGCGTGCTTTGATAATGCCATCAAATGGGGCCCTAATTACTGTACGTGCTAAGTTGCGTTGTGCACGGGCTAATGCGGCTTGTGCATATTTGACGTTAGCTTGTTCTTTTTTTAGCTGTGGGATCCGTAATCCGAGCTCTGGTGGTAAACCGGTACCAAAATCTTTAAATTCAATTTTAGCGACTACACCACGGGCTTTTTCTTCATTCAATGCGGCGGTTGCTTGAGCAAGTGTCGCCTCTGCCTGTATTAGATCCGCTTCGTAATCAGAGGGTTCAATAATGGCAAGTTGTTGGCCTTGCTTTACGACACCGCCAGCAACAAAGTCTGCTGAAATGTTCAGTAAACGCCCTTGAACTTCGGTGACTAACTGGGTTTTATATTTGGGATTAACCACGCCGTATGACGGTAAGTTGAGCGACAAGGTTTGCGGCGTGATGGTTTGCACATCAATAATGGGCACGCTAATGGGTTCATCTTTTTGCTCGGGTGCTTCTTGTGTGCTGATAAGCAGCATGGCTGCGGCAACAAACACAGCAATGATAAGCAGTGGTGATGATCTTCTTAATATGGTTTTTATCATTTCTATTGCGTATCCATGCTGAAATAATGCTTTAGACAGTTAACTACGTTGGCTAACATGTTCATTCAAATTCATTTTATTACTCATAGCGTCTAAATTAACAGAGTATTACGTTTATCTAAATAGTTTGATGTAAATAAAATGTTTCATAAAGTTATGTTTTTTCTGATTTGGCGATAAACACTTAATAAACTGATTTTTTTTGCCATGTTTGAATAGAGATAAAATAATCCATTATATTTTATCTCTTATTAATTAGTAGGTTATATTAGATTATTCGGGTTAGTGTTTTTTGTGCACAAATTGACATTAGTTGACACTTTCTGGCTGTATTATGTCTATTTAATGATGCGATATAGTGCTTTGAGGATAAAAAAAGCGAATTACTGAGTAATTCGCTTTAATAATCGTTAGTCAAGGTATTCTAGGACGAGGTATAGCTAAACCTGTAGGTTACTTTTTCTTGTACTTTTTCGATGTCACTCTAGCCTCTTTTGCATTGGCTTTTTTCTTACCTGGGACCTTGGCTTCTTTGTGTTTAGGACGAAGTTCTTCAATCACGCGGCGTTTAAGCGGTAATTCAATGTATCGTTCAATTTTAGAAATAATACGCATATCGTGCGCTTCAACTAATGAAATCGCGGTTCCTTTAGCGCCAGCACGAGCGGTGCGGCCAATTCGATGAACATAGGCATCAGCAGAGCGGGGCATGTCAAAGTTGATGACATGGGTAATGTCATCAACATCAATTCCTCGAGCAGCAACATCTGTCGCCAATAGCACGTTGACTTCGCCCTTAGAAAAACGCCCCAGTGCTTGGAAGCGTTTTTTCTGTTCCATATCGCCACGCATAAATGCACAAGGGATATTCGCTTTTAGCAATAAGCCTTCTAAGCTGGCAACCATTTCGCGAGTTTTAACAAACACTATGGTGCGTTTAACGTTTTCTTGCTGAAGAATGTGGCATAACAACGCAAATTTATGTGCTTGATCATCGGCCAAATGCACCCACTGATGCACTTTGGCTTTTTCACTGCGTGGCGCTTCTACATCGACCACTACCGGATCGTTTAACAATTCGCGAGCGAAACGGTTAACCCCATTGCCTTCAAGTGTGGCAGAAAACAACATATTTTGTTTGCGGCCTTGAGCTTCAATGGCAATAGATTGCACTACTGACGAGAATCCCATATCAAGCATACGATCAGCTTCATCAATAATGAGAATCTCCACTTCAGTGGCATCAAATTTATCTTTATCTAAGTATTCCATTAATCGACCTGGGGTGGCGATCAATATATCAACATTGTCTGCAAGTGCTTCTTCTTGTGGGCCATATGGCACACCACCTGTAATGATGACGATATTAAGATCAAGCCCAGTGGCTAAATGACTTGCATAACGATGAATTTGACTGGCTAATTCACGCGTTGGCGTTAGCACCAAAATACGTGCTTGGCCTTCAAAACGCCGAGGGAAGTCGATTAAATGCTGTAATGCAGGCAGTAAAAAGCTAGCCGTTTTCCCTGTGCCGGTAGGCGCTCGCGCTAAAATATCCCGCTGGTCCATGGCCAATGGGATCGTTTGTTGTTGAATTGTGGTAGGGCTGTGATGTCCCATGGCCTTGAGTGACTCTAATAAGCTAGGGTCGAGCTGGAAATCTTCAAATTGCATGCACTTGGGTCTCGCTGAAAAATAGTTGAGTATTATAACTGACCTAATGAGCAGGCTAAAGCTTTAAGTAGAACTCGCGGCATAAATCTGCCATAGCTTGGCTGTATTGTCCGTGTTTGTCGCGGATCACCAGTTGTAGACATTGAGTTTCAATGGTGACCTTGTTATTGGTTTGTCGGGGATTAACCCTCATTGGGTCGTATTGTATTGCCAATAGTGCTCTATTGGGAGACTTTCCCTCAACACTAATAACATCAAGGTGTTTTATAACGAATAAACCATGAGCGTTAAGTTGTTGCCTAAAACGGGCTAAACTTTGTTGCGGTAGAATAATACTAGCCGTGCCTTGGGGAGCAAGTAATTGACCGATCACGTACTGTAACTCAGCGAAAGATAAGGTGTTGGTATGCCTTGCGTCGGCTCGTGCGCTATTTTTGGCCTGCAAACCCTGTTCAAAGTAAGGCGGGTTACAAATGATATGATCGAATAACGGTGCTGATATTTGATTATGTTGTTGTTGAAAATGCTGAATAGCACCTTGAAATAGCTGAATTTTCTCAGGCCAAGGGCTTTGTTGAATATTATATTGGCAGGCATTTGCTGCTGCACCGTCTAATTCTACAGCAGTAATACTGGCGTTATGAGGGCTGCGCTGTGCAGCCATCAGGCTTAGCAAGCCACTTCCTGCACCAATATCGAGAATGTTGCTAGATTGCGATAATTCAGCCCAAGCACCGAGTAAAACCCCATCTGTACTGACTGACATTCCACACTGTTTATCATCGATATGAAATTGCTTAAACGTAAAAGACATAGATAATAGAGTACTCTTTGGGCTGTATGAACGACTCAATAGGATCATAGCGGCTTTGGTTTTTACTGTCGCGGTTTAATTGCCAGCGCTTGTCATCGTTGATTTTTTGTAATGCTAAATTAACTTAAAAACAATAGATGTGCTGAATATGTACACAAGCCTTGCCACAAATCGCAACTAAATAGGTTTTTTTAATTGTTTGGAGTGCTGAAGCTTGAGTATTAAGGCGATATTTGATATTAGTCTGCACACTTTTTTACGCATTAAATTGAGTAAAAAGTCTAATTTAAGCTATTTTGGCTGGAACATGACACTGAAAATAGAACTAACAGCTCGTTTCCGTTGTTGTCTTAACAAATTGAGTATTTTTCAAGTGTATTTTTAACTTTACAAATCATTGTTGGTTCAGTTTAGCAGTAGCTAATGATGGTGTAATCAATTAGGTTTGTAAAAAATAACAACAAAGCGGAGTGAGTAGTGCAAACAACCAAAATGAGTGTAACGGATACGCTTGGGTTAGGATTTATGACCTTTGCGTTTTTTTTAGGGGCGGGTAACTTAATTTTCCCTCCTTTTGCTGGCATGCTTGCTGGCGAGAATATGTCTTTTGCGATGTTCGGTTTCTTAATTACTGCAGTGGGTATGCCGTTGATAGGCTTAATTGCGGTTGCCAAATCCAACGGTAAAGTGATGGCATTATTACCTGGATTTGCTGCAACGGCATTAGCCATTGCTATTTATATTATTATTGGCCCGGCATTTGCGGCCCCGCGTACCGCTCTGGTGGCGTTCGAAATTGGTGCAAGACCTTTTATCGGTAATCCTGATGCACTGATGATGTTAGGCGGTAAAGAATTCAATATTGCCCAACTTATTTATACTTTAGTGTTTTTCTCCGTGGTGATGTTTTTATCTTTATATCCAGGCCAATTACTGGACAGCGTAGGGAAAGTGCTTACGCCAGTATTAATTTTATTATTGGTGGGATTGGCCAGTTCAGTGATTATTATTCCTGGCGCAGAGGTGAGCCAACCCGTTGGTGATTACATTAATAGTCCATTAACGAAAGGGATTATTGAAGGTTATAATACCATGGACACCTTGGCATCTTTGATGTTTGGTATGTTAATCATCGATTTATTACGCAAAAAAGGTGTCAATGAAGCCGCTGATCAAACCAAGTATTTAATTCGTGCCGCCTTTATTGCTGCTGGTGGTCTAGCATTTGTGTATATTTCTTTGTTTTATCTTGGTGCTTCTGCGGGTGATTTTGCCATTGGCGCTGACAATGGCGGGCAAATTTTAACCAACTACGTCACGTATCACTTCGGTAATCTTGGTTCACTATTGTTATCGACCGTTGTCACCTTAGCCTGTTTAACCACGGCAGTCGGTTTAGTTACTGCGTGTGCTGAATTTTTTAATGAATTATTACCGCGCTTGTCGTATAAATTGTTGGTTGTCCTGCTAAGTGCAGTGTGTGCCACCGTTGCAAACGTTGGTTTAGCGCAATTAATTAGTGTGAGTATTCCGGTGTTAATGACGATTTACCCAGTCGCTATTGCATTAGTGTTGGTCACTTTCTTAACGGAGCGTTTTGCTCGACCTGAGTTTTCGCACCGAATAGTGCTAACTGTGGCACTTTTTTTCGGCATTTTCGATGGGTTACAAACCGCGGGGATGGACATGAGCTTCTTAGATTTTATGCCATTACATGCTGAGGGTATGGCTTGGTTGCTGCCTACGGCGTTGACCGCGATTGTGTGTTTGTTTTTACCCAAAAAGAGGCTTCAAAAAGTGCAGGCTTAAACGTTAAATAGGCCATAATAAACGGATCAATATAACGGCGTTATGATAGATTATCTAACGTCGTTTTTTATTATTTATTGGAAACTGCTTTGGCCAAACCTGCTTATCAACCCGATCCATTAATTAACCAGTTTGTTGATGACTTATGGTCAACTAACGGGTTAAGTGATAATACATTGGCATCCTATCGCACCGACATACAACATTTAGAACGTTATGTGTTGTCTCAGGGAAAAGACTTACTGCAAGTTGATCAAGCCGTGTTGCGCGACTACCTCGCAGAGCGTTTTGACAAACAATTTGCTAAAAGCAGTACCGCCAGATTACTCAGTAGTTTACGGCGTTTTTATGCTTACTTATTGGTAAAAAAGCAAATTAGCCAAGATCCGACCTCATTGATTAAGTCGCCTAAGTTAGTTCGTCAGTTGCCTGATACCTTGTCTGAGGCACAAATTGAGTGTTTATTATCTGAGCCTAATACCGACGATCCGATTGAATGTCGTGATAAAGCCATGTTGGAACTCTTGTATGCCACCGGGTTGCGCGTGACTGAATTAGTGAGCTTAACGATGGAGCAAATCAGTTTGCGTCAAGGTTTAGTCCGAGTGATGGGTAAAGGCGGCAAAGAACGTTTGGTTCCATTGGGTGAAGTGGCCATTACTGAGGTTGAACAGTATATTAAGTTTGCTCGTACTGAATTGTTAAATATGAAACAGTCCGATGTACTGTTTCCGTCACGTCGTGGGCAAATGATGACTCGGCAAACTTTCTGGCATCGAATTAAGTTGTATGCGGCAAGGTCTGGAATTGAGTGCCATTTATCACCGCATACGTTACGACATGCCTTTGCCACTCACTTATTAAATCACGGTGCTGACCTACGGGTTGTACAACTTTTGTTGGGACATAGTGATTTATCAACCACTCAAATATATACTCATGTGGCAAAAGTGCGTTTGCAGCAATTGCATAGCCAGCATCATCCGCGCGGTTGAGTGCGAGGTTGATCAAATCCTTACATTTAAGCCTGTGAGTTTAGTTGCGTTAGCTAAACTAAGCCTGTAAGTTTTATTGACAAAATCGGGTCTATTCACTTTGAACCCGTGTAATTTAGGAATTATCATGAAGTTAACCAAAACATTAGCCCTTGTTGCCAGCCTTGTTATCACTCCAATGGTGTCAGCTGCGTCTGATGTAGCCAACGAATCAGCATTAAAGCAAAAACTTACCGACACGCTAGGTGTCAACGTGATGACAATTCAGCAATCTCCCATCGACGGTTTATATCAAGTGCTGACCGACCGAGGTGTGTTATACGTCACCAAAGATGGCGCTAAGTTATTTCATGGTAATCTGTATGACATCGACAACGGCATGAAAAACTTAACCGAGGCAGCACTAGCCGGACCTCGTATCGCATTGCTCGAACCATTTGTAGATGAAATGTTGGTTTACAAAGCTAAAAATGAGAAGCATGTCGTCACTGTATTTACCGATGTCGACTGTGGTTATTGCCGTAAGCTACACAATCAAATGCAAGGCTATAATGATTTAGGTATTACGATTCGCTACTTAGCTTATCCGCGTGCAGGCATTCCTTCTGCAAATGCTGATGAGATGCAAGCCGTTTGGTGTGCTAAAGATCCTTTAAAAGCGATGACAGAAGCTAAAGCGGGTGGCAATGTTAAAGCCGCGAGTTGTGATATTGATATTGCGGCGCAATATAAGTTAGGTATGTCGTTTGGTGTTAACGGTACACCCGCACTGATTTTAGAAAATGGAACCATGGTGCCAGGTTATCAAGCTCCGGCAGAATTATTACGTACTATTGAATCAAACTTATAACGCCCACTTATAAATCAAAGTCGTATAGCCTGTGCTATAAACGTAAAATCAAGGTGAGCTTAGGCTCACCTTTTTGTTATGCTCCATTCTCTTATTGCCCGATTAAGGTTGCCTTTTGTCTCATAATATAGTCCGTCGCCCTCAGGTTGATGATAATCATTTACCCAGTTCTTTACCGCCATTACTGAAACAACTCTATGCCCGCCGTGGTGTTAATCAAGATAACTGTGAATTAGTGTTAAGTAAGTTATTGCGTCCCGAGACGATGAAAGGTCTAGCCGAGGCCGCAGTAGTGATCGCTGATGCGATTGTTGCACAGCAATCAATTTTGATTGTTGGCGATTTTGATGCTGATGGTGCGACCTCAACGAGTGTATGCATGCTGGCGTTAAACATGATGGGTGCTAAACGGCTTGATTACCTTATTCCAAATCGGTTTGATTATGGTTATGGTTTAAGTCCTGAAATTGTTGCGGTAGCCTACAAGAAGAGTGCCGATGTATTAATTACCGTTGATAATGGGATATCTTCCATTGAGGGGGTTGCGGCTGCCAAGTTACTGGGCATGACCGTCGTTGTGACAGATCATCATTTACCTGGTAATAGCTTGCCAAATGCTGATGTTATTGTAAATCCCAATCAGCCTGGTTGTCAGTTTGCCAGTAAGTCTATTGCCGGTGTTGGTGTGGCATTTTATCTGATGTCAGCTTTGCGAGCAGAATTAAGGCAACGTAATTGGTATCAACAGCAACAAATTACTGAGCCAAATCTGGCAACATTACTTGATATTGTCGCCTTGGGTACTGTCGCGGATGTGGTGTCGTTAGACACTAATAACCGTATTTTAGTCAATGCTGGTTTACAGCGTGTTAGAAGTGGCCGCTGTCGAGTTGGTATTACCGCGTTGCTAGAAGTCGCCAAACGCAGCCCTGCAAAGATGGTTGCTGCCGATTTTGGTTTTGCGGTTGGTCCCAGATTAAATGCTGCTGGCCGCCTAGATGAAATGGCGCTGGGGGTAGAAACCTTACTGTGTGAAGACATCATGTTGGCAAGAAGAATGGCTGCCGAACTGGATGGACTAAACCAAGAGCGGCGTGAACTTGAAACCGGCATGCAACAAGAGGCATTAAAGAGTTTATTGCAAGTGTCGCTTAATGAAGATGATTTACCCTGGGGCATCGCCATTTTTAAGGATGATTGGCATCAAGGCGTGATTGGTATTTTGGCATCACGGATTAAAGATCGCTATCATCGCCCTGTTATTGCCTTTGCTGATGCGGGGGATGGTCAAATAAAAGGTTCTGCCCGCTCGATTAAAGGACTGCATATGCGAGATTTACTCGAACGCATTAATAGTGGCTATCCTGGGATGATAACTAAGTTTGGTGGTCATGCGATGGCGGCAGGATTATCATTAAAAGCTGACGTATTTGAACAATTTAAACAAGCCTTTGATGATGCGGTAAGAGAAATATTGGATTATGAACAGCTGACCGGAGAGTTACTGTCAGACGGCGAGCTGTCAAGTGAGCTAATGACCCTTGATACTGCATTTATGTTACGTAATGCGGGACCGTGGGGACAGTCGTTTGAAGAGCCTTTATTTGATGGCATATTTAATGTTATCCAGCAGCGCATTGTCGGCGAGAAACATTTAAAGCTATTGTTAGAGACCCAATGTGGCAGTTCGATGTTAGACGGTATTGCCTTTAATGTGGATTTAGCAATATGGCCTGACGCAACCATTAAACATGCCCGAGTGGTCTATAAGCTTGATGTTAATGAGTTTAGAGGTAAACAAACCGTGCAGTTAATGGTGGATTATATTGAGCCGATGTAATTGCTTTTTTATGTGGTAGCGGATTGTTCTGGCGAGTTGAATGACTTGCCAGTGAAAAACGGTTTGATAGTACCTTGCGACATATTGATATTTAAGCGCTAACTTGCAACTGAGTTTTATGGCGAACTCACGGATCATTTACAGTGTGCTATTGCTGTAAGTTAGCTGCCGTAAGTGAAGAAGGGGTGATGTCGTACTATTTGAATAAACCAACATAGTTTGTCTTGGCATTTCGAAATGAGATAGACAATCAAAACAAAAAGGCCTCGCAATGCGAGGCCTTTTTGTTAAAACGGATAAAGTTATTTGGTACAGGTGAGAGGACTTGAACCTCCACGCCCTTACGAGCATCAGCACCTGAAGCTGACGTGTCTACCAATTCCACCACACCTGCAAAACATTATTGCAAAATAACTTTATTTTATTAGTCGCTGTAGCCACCAATATAAATATGGTGCCCGAACCCGGAATCGAACCAGGGACACGAGGATTTTCAATCCTCTGCTCTACCGACTGAGCTATTCGGGCGACGGACGCAATTTAAAGGGTTTTGACCTGCTGAGTCAACCTGTTTTTTTATATTTATATCAAAATTAGATTTGTTTGGATGTATTTTGGTCGTATCGAGTGTTATTCAGCCAAAGCACCATGGTGTAATAAATACTTCATTCCTATGATGGTTGCTAAGTTAAAAGGTGTTATGGTGCCTTTTTACTGGTGTGATAACAGCGCCAAGTAAAAAGAGTAAAATAAGTAGATATGAAATTTACTAATGCTGATGAGTCAGGTATAAAAAAACGCTCCGAGGAGCGTTTAATGCTAAATATTCGTTAACTGTCGTTGAGCTTCAATAATGACTAGTTAGTTAATATCTCATTATTTGGAAAATTTGCTTTCATCACAGCTTTAACGTTTTGTTGTAATTTTTCCTGACCTAACTCGTCATACGCTTTAGCCATTATCTCTAATGCTCTTTCAGTTAAAGGTGTTCCTGGGAACTTCTCCATGACTGATTGGGCACGAACTGCCGCTGCACTCCATGCGTTCATTTTGATATAATATTCTGCAACTTGAATAGAATATTTCGCTAAACGGTTCTTTAAGAACTGCATACGTTGTTGTGCATCAGCAGCATACTTGCTATTTGGGTACGATTTAATCAATCGGTCAAAATCTTTAAATGCATCTTGGGCATTTTTTGGGTCACGATCGGTACGATCAATATTCATTAAATCGTGAAATAAGTAATTATCTGCCTGCATATTGGTTAAACCACGCATATAATAGACGTAATCTATATTAGGATGCGTTGGATTGAGGCGTAAAAAGCGATCAATATTGGCAAGTCCTGAGGCTGCATCATCCATTTTGTAATACGCAAAAATCAAGTCTAATTGAACTTGAGTTTTGTGCGGACCAAATGGAAAACGAGAGTCCAATGCTTCAAGTGAACGGACGGCTTTAGAGTAATTACCTAATTCCATTGACGTTCGTGCTTGAGAATACAAGACGTCAGGTGATGCTTTACTGGCAACATCAACGTCTTCTGGACTGCTACTACAGGCTGTAATAGCCAGTGAAAGTAATACTAGTGCGGCAACTTTGGCAATTTTATGCATACTTGAATTCAATTCTTTTTAAGTTGTTGTTAAGATTTTTTCTATTTCACGGTAAAATCACGGTAAAATAGAAAACATCCGATTGTAACAGATAGCTCATTCACTTTGGACCCCAAAACTGGGGTACGGTTCCTATGACACAAGAGATTAATCTAAAAAGCGAGATCACAGCAACACAAACCGGTCTGAGGTTAGACCAAGCATTAGCTGGTTTGTTCCCTGACTACTCGCGCACACGCATCAAGGAATGGATCCTATCTGGTGCAATTACTATTGACGGTATCACAGTCGACAAGCCACGGGAAAAGGTTTTCGAAACTCAACAGATAGAAGTGACCGCGACTATCGAAGAAGAAGTGCGGGCAAAAGCGCAAGATATCGCCCTCAACATTATTTATGAAGATGATCATATTTTAGTGGTTAATAAGCAAGCTGGTTTGGTCGTCCATCCTGGTGCGGGTAATGCCGACGGTACATTGATGAACGCATTATTGCACCATTGTCCTGATATTGAGCATGTTCCAAGAGCTGGTATTGTCCACCGCTTAGATAAAGACACCACAGGGTTAATGGTTGTCGCTAAAACGGTTGAAGCACAAACCCATTTAGTTGCAGCTCTACAAGCTCGCGATATCGTTCGTGAATATGAAGCGATTGTATTAGGCACTATGACGGCGGGTGGTACGGTTGATGAGCCTATCGAACGTCATGCTACTCGTCGTACTCAAATGGCAGTGATCCATGGTGGTCGTCCATCGGTGACTCATTACCGTGTTGCAGAAAAGTTTCGTGCTCACACTCGTTTGCGTTTACGTTTAGAATCTGGTCGTACTCATCAAATTCGTGTTCATATGGCACATATTGGTCATGAGTTAGTGGGCGATCCGGTTTATGGTGGCCGTCCTCGTCCGCCTAAATCCGCTAGCCCAGAATTTTTTGAATTACTTAAAAGCTTTAAGCGCCAAGCTTTACACGCCGTGCGTTTAGAACTTGCTCATCCCTTCACCTGTGAGATCATGACTTGGCATGCGCCTATTCCTGATGACATGGTTGAGCTGACAAAAGCACTTCGAGTAGATACTGAGCTTCATCCGATAGTGTATTTATAATGCTCAAGCACGATTGGCCAATACCTGATAATGTCGCCATTGCGATGACTAATCGTTATGGCGGTGTCAGTTTAAGCCCTTTTGATAGTCTAAATTTAGGGCTCCATGTAGGTGATAAGCCTCAACATGTATTGGCTAATCGTGCCATTTTACGCCAACGATTGTCGTTGCCAGCTGAGCCAACTTGGCTCGAGCAAGTTCATGGTACTAACGTTGTTGATGTACAAACATTGATACCAGGTAGCGCTATAGCATTAGCGGATGGCAGTTACAGTAATCAGTTTGGCCATGTTTGCACGGTAATGACCGCCGATTGTTTACCCATATTGTTGTGCAATCAACAAGGCAGTGAAGTAGCCGCTGTTCATGCTGGATGGCGAGGTTTGTGTGAGGGCGTTATCGAGCAGGCATTGGCGATGTTTCATTCTCCACCGTCAAGTTTGATCGCATACTTAGGGCCTGCAATTGGCCCTTCTGCCTTTGAGGTTGGCAGTGAGGTGCGTGATGCTTTTATCAATAAAGACCCACAAGCTTCAATGCACTTTGTTGGCCACAACAGCAAGTATTTAGGCGATTTGGTCGGATTAGCAAGGTTGCGTTTGTCTGCAGCTGGTGTAATTCAAACCTATAGTGCTGATGTGTGTACCTTTACCGATCCTGATTACTTTTCTTATCGTCGCAACAAACAAACGGGTCGAATGGCTTCGCTAATCTGGCTTAAGGCCTAAATTTTGTTATGGCGCTCAAAAAAACAACAATTTTTTGATCTAGGTTATGTTTTAAGCTTGAATTTACATTAAATGCCCCCCATCTTTAAGTTAACAAATTATTCATTTCTGAATTAATTTCCCGTTATATTAGTATCAGATCCTAGGAGATTGTATGAGACTCGATCGTATGACTAATAAGTTTCAAATTGCCATTTCTGATGCCCAATCACTAGCATTGGGACGCGATCATCAATTTATTGAACCTCTTCATTTAATGATGGCGCTATTAAATCAAGATTCTGGTTCTATTCATTCTTTACTCACCCAAGCGGGTATTCGCGTAAGCGCACTTCGCTCAGCTATTAGTCAAGAGTTAGAGCGTTTACCGCAAGTTGAAGGTACTGGTGGTGATGTTCAGCTGTCACAGGGATTAATTCGTTTACTGAATCTGTGTGACAAACTGGCTCAAAAGCGTAAAGATAAATTCATTTCATCGGAATTGTTTGTCTTGGCCGGATTGGAAAATAATGATCCCCTTGCCAAAGCATTAAAAGACTCTGGTGCAAGTAAAGAATTAATGGAGAAAACCATCGAGGACATGCGTGGCGGACAGAAAGTCGATGATCCCAATGCTGAAGATCAACGCCAAGCATTGAAAAAATTTACCGTTGATTTAACTGAGCGCGCTGAGCAAGGTAAATTAGACCCTGTTATTGGTCGTGATGAAGAGATCCGTCGCACTATTCAAGTATTACAACGCCGCACTAAAAATAACCCAGTACTTATTGGTGAGCCAGGTGTGGGTAAAACCGCCATTGTTGAAGGGTTAGCGCAACGTATTATCAATGGTGAAGTCCCTGAAGGGATTAAAAATAAGCGGGTATTATCATTAGACATGGGCTCGTTAATTGCGGGAGCCAAATACCGCGGTGAGTTTGAGGAGCGTTTAAAAGCGGTCTTAAATGAGCTATCCCAAGAAGAAGGCCGAGTCATCTTATTCATTGATGAGTTACACACTATGGTGGGAGCCGGTAAAGGCGAGGGCGCGATGGATGCCGGTAATATGCTTAAACCCGCGTTGGCTCGTGGTGACTTGCATTGTGTCGGGGCCACAACACTCGATGAATACCGACAATATATTGAGAAAGATGCCGCACTAGAACGTCGCTTTCAAAAAGTGATTGTAGATGAGCCCAGTGTTGAAGACACGATTGCCATTTTACGTGGTTTAAAAGAGCGTTACGAATTACATCACCATGTTGAGATTACCGATCCTGCTATTGTGGCCGCCGCTACGATGTCGCATCGTTATATTTCAGATAGAAAATTGCCTGATAAAGCCATCGATTTAATTGATGAAGCAGCGTCTAGTATCAGGATGCAAATTGACTCTAAGCCAGAAGCGCTAGATCGATTAGAACGTCGTGCGATTCAGCTTAAGTTAGAAGAACAAGCGTTAAGTAAAGAGTCCGATGAAGCCAGTCGTAAACGTCTTGATTTTTTACAACATGAATTGAGAGATGTTGAAAGTAAAGCGGCTGAGATGAATGAAATTTGGCATACCGAAAAAGCCGCATTGGCAGGCACACAGCACATTAAGGCCGATCTCGAACAAGCGAGAATGGACTTGGAAGTGGCTCGACGCGCCGGTGACTTAACTCGAATGTCAGAATTGCAATATGGGCGTATTCCTGAGCTTGAAAAACAGTTGGATTTAGCATCACAAGCTGAAATGCAAGATATGACATTGCTGCGTAATAAAGTTACTGATGTTGAAATTGCTGAAGTGCTATCAAAAGCCACCGGTATTCCGGTGTCAAAAATGCTTGAAGGTGAACGAGAAAAACTGTTACACATGGAGGATGCACTCCACCAACGTGTCATCGGTCAAAATGAAGCCGTTGATGCAGTATCGAATGCTATTCGTCGTAGTCGTGCTGGTCTTGCCGATCCTCAACGTCCAATCGGTTCATTTTTATTCCTTGGACCGACAGGTGTCGGTAAAACTGAGCTGTGTAAGGCGTTAGCTAAATTTTTATTCGATAGCGAATCCGCTTTGGTACGTATCGACATGTCTGAGTTTATGGAAAAACACACTGTGTCGCGTCTAGTCGGGGCTCCTCCCGGTTATGTTGGCTATGAAGAAGGCGGATATTTAACCGAAACGGTACGTCGTAAACCTTACTCTGTCATTTTGTTAGACGAAGTTGAGAAGGCGCATCCGGATGTATTTAATGTATTACTGCAAGTGTTAGATGATGGTCGCTTAACCGATGGTCAAGGTAGAACGGTCGATTTTAAAAACACTGTGATTATTATGACCTCAAACCTTGGGTCAGATATTATCCAAGAGGGCTTTGGTCATACGACATATGAGGAGATGAAAGCCGGGGTTATGAATGTTGTGACGCAAAGTTTCCGTCCCGAGTTTTTAAATCGAATCGATGAGTCTGTGGTATTCCATCCCTTAGACGCTGCAAACATCAAGCATATTGCCAGTATTCAATTTGAGTTGCTGCGCAAACGTTTGATTGAAAAGGAGTTCGATATTGAATTGTCTGATGCGGCATTATCATTAATCGCTGAAGCTGGATTCGATCCTGTTTATGGTGCAAGGCCGTTAAAACGAGCATTACAACAAGAAGTAGAGAATCCATTAGCTCAAAAATTACTTCGGGGTCAATTGCTACCGGGTAAAATGATTAAAGTCATAGTGGAAGATGGCAAGCTAGCATTTATTCAATAATGTTATTGAGAATTATTAGATGACATCGGCATAAAAAAGGGAGCATCAGCTCCCTTTTTCTATTATTTACTCTGACAAAATAAGCTAACTCGTTCGGTATTTTCAGCAATTGCAGCTTGCCTTTGCTCTTCTGTCATTACGACCGACTCGCCAGTATCTTTATTTTGCTGATTTAATTTGCTGTGACTCTTTAACACATTAAGGCTGTGCTTAGCACTTTCACAGATATCTTTGGCCTGTTGCTTATCTTTTTCATTAATGATTTTTGCCGATCGTTCTAATTCAGACTCCACTTTAGTTGAGACCTTTTTTTGTGGGGTGTGAGTTCCAATTTTCGATGGTTCTATATCTTCACTATAAATCTTGCGAGCATCTACACTCAAGGGTTGTTGCTGGCTGTAATGTACAACACCAGCAGTATCGACCCAAGTGTAAATCGCCGCCGCTAGTGTGGATGTACTAAATGCTAACGTGGCCAAACCAATCACTATCCGCATAATTCTCATGTGAGTATCCTAGAGCTAATTGACGTTATGCTTGAATGTTTCAAAATATGCTATCTTTGAGTATAAATTCAACATCTAAAACGGTAATGATTGAAGTGTATGCAAAAATCGCCTGATCACCCAGTAAAAAATAAAGGTATTTACCTATTACCTAACTTATTTACAACAGCAGGATTGTTTTCTGGTTTCTATGCTGTCATTTCATCAATGAACGGCCACTTTGAGTCTGCTGCAATTGCTATCTTTATTGCCATGATTTGTGATGGACTTGATGGCAGAGTCGCAAGGCTTACCAATACACAAAGTGATTTCGGAGCTGAATATGACAGTATGGCCGATATGGTTTCATTTGGCATGGCGCCAGCCATTCTTGCCTACAACTGGGCCCTGCAGGATTTAGGTAAAATCGGCTGGTTAGCTGCATTTATCTATTGTGCATGTGCAGCATTAAGATTAGCTCGATTTAACACTCAAGTGGGTGTGGCGGATAAACGATTTTTTCAAGGGCTTGCAAGTCCTGCAGCTGCTGCATTAATTGCTGGGAGTATTTGGAGCGGCACTAAATATGAAGTCGACCCTACAGATATTAGCTATATAGTGGCAATCATCACTGCGTTAACGGGTTTACTGATGGTGAGTAATTTCCGTTATCATTCCTTTAAGGAAGTAGACTGGCGGGGGAAAGTGAATTTCATTGTTATGTTATTGCTGGTAGGGGTCTTCGTTATTATCTCTGTAGAACCTGCAATCATACTTTGTCTTGGTTTCTATATATATGCACTCTCTGGACCCGTGATCACTATCAAAACGATTAAGAAGCTAAAAGTAGAACACATAATGGGTGATGAACCGATAAGCAAAAAAAACACTCAGTCTGATAACCATAGCCATTCATCTTCCCATTCAGCACCAACTGATAAAGTACAACAAAAAGATGATGTCCAATAAGACCTGCTATTAATGGAGCCTCATTGCTTTAAGCTCTGTTAAGTCCACCTCTAACTTCCAACTAGTCTTCTTTGATTGCTTAATGATGCCTACTTAGCAGTAGGCATCTTTCATTTTAATATGATCTAATCGCCATTTGTGTTTTCATTCAGCAAATTTGTACTATAGTTAGTTTCCCTTTTATTGTTTCTTGTATGAGTAAACAAACAAGAACAAACAATAAAAGGACTAATTAAGTTATGAATTGATAGGTTTTGATGTGATTTTAATCGTTTTAACATCGCTTTGTTTGAATTGTGTTCGGTTAGGCGTTGTTTTGATAAATCCATTGAAAAAGGGCTTGCGCTAAATCTTGTATTGCCTATAATGCGCATCCACTGACACGGCAGACAGCGAAAGCAGTCACCGAGTTAGGTTGAATTAAGTGGTTCAAAACACTGAGTTCAAGGCGAAAAGAAAGTTTGAAAAAACACTTGACGCGAAACGGGAAATGCGTAAAATACGCACCCCAAGCCAACGACCTAGCGTCAACGGCCGCTGAATGAAAAATCGAAAGATGTTCATGTTAGCAACGTTCTTTAACAATCTAAACAAGAAATCTGTGTGGACATTCACAGGTATTGAGTTATTCGAAATTGTCTTCTGTTCTTCGGAATGTTGGCAATCAAAAAAT